>NZ_QCZG01000027.1 GCF_003097615.1 Pueribacillus theae | reverse complement strand
CTTAAACGGATATGAACTTTACAGGAACTTGAATATTTTAATTTTTACTAGGTGCGAAAGTTGAGTTTATTATAATTCGCTACCATAAGGAAACGAAATTTTATAAAAGTCTTGAAGAATGGGAAGCTAATCTCGATGTCACAAACTTGAACGAGGCGGAAAGCCCTTTTGAACAGATCGTTGAGGAAAGGCTGAAAAACCAAACCGAATGGTTGAAAAAAACATCAACCCTCCAGTCACTAACCTTGGAGCAGGAAAAGGATGAACTGCTATCCTGGATCCATGAGGTGAAAACACCGTTAACAGCGATGCAGTTAATGATCGACCGGCTAGAGGATAATAGTTTAAAAGCCCAACTCACTCATGAATGGCTTCGGGTTCATTTGCTGCTTGATCAACAGCTTCATCAAAAACGTATTCCCTTTATGAAAAATGATTTGTATATTGAAAAAGTGGCACTCAGGCCGCTGATTTTTGAAGAGATTAAAACACTCAAATTTTGGTGCATCCAAAAAGGGATTGGGTTTCATGTCGAAATCGAAAGTACTGAAGTTCTGACAGACGGGAAATGGCTGGGTTTTATTCTTCGCCAGCTGTTAACGAATGCCGTGAAATATAGCCAGGCATCCGACATTGAAATACGAACGTATGAGCAAGATGGACAGGTGAAGTTAGAAATCCGGGATTTTGGCAGAGGGATTAATCGAAAAGATTTGCCCCGTATTTTTGAGAAAGGCTTTACGTCAACAACGGAGCATCATGACAATAAAGCGACCGGGATGGGGCTTTATTTAGCGAAAAAAGCCGCTGAATCATTATTCATCCACATTGCTGTCCAATCAGAGGTTGGCAAAGGGACAGTCTTTACTTTACGTTTTCCGAAAAGAAACCAATTTCACTATATAACGGGCATGTGACAAAAATGTCATATGCTTTTATTATTTGTTCGGACAATGGCAGGAGAAAATCACCATCCTTTTTTATACTTTAAGAAAGCATAACTTTCGTAGCCATTTTATTCTTTTATCGGTTCAAAGTATAAGAAAAACTAAGGCTTTCGCTATTAAGACTCGGCGATAAGCCAAGTTTTTCTAATACTTAAATTCATCAACCACTAAAAAGGAGCACCAAGATATGAAAATTTTAGAAGCGAATAACATTCATAAAAGCTATGGCAATAAATTCAATCGGCAGGAGGTGCTAAAGGGGATCGATCTAAGTATTGACAAAGGGGAGTTCGTCAGCATTATGGGAGCCTCTGGGTCGGGAAAAACCACCTTGCTTAACGTGCTCTCATCCATTGACAAGGTAAGCAGCGGATCAATCAAAATTGAAGGAACCGAAATGACCAACATGAAAGAGAAGGAGCTGGCTCAATTTCGAAAGAATCATTTAGGCTTTATTTTTCAAGAATATAATCTGCTCGATACGCTTACCGTAAAGGAAAATATTCTCCTGCCTTTGTCGATAACGAAGACGCCCAAAAAAGCGGCAAACGAAAAATTCGAAGCATTGGCAAGGGAACTCGGCATTTATGAAATGAAAGATAAATATCCAAATGAAATATCTGGCGGACAAAAACAGCGTACCTCCGCAGCAAGAGCTTTTATTCATGAACCAAGCATCATTTTTGCAGATGAACCGACAGGGGCGCTTGATTCCAAATCCGCTTCTGACTTATTAAACAAACTTAGTGATTTGAACCAGAAACGAAAAGCTACGATTTTAATGGTCACTCACGACCCTGTTGCAGCCAGCTATTGCAGTCGTGTTATTTTTATAAAAGATGGGCAAATGTATACACAATTGAACAAGGGTGATGAAACAAGGCAGGCTTTTTTTACAGGAATTATGAAAACGCAAGGTGTTTTAGGCGGGGTGTCGTATGAGCATTAATCAACTCATCCTCCGCAATTTGAAAAAGAACCTGACAAATTATTACCTGTATGTGTTTGCCTTAATTTTTAGTGTGGGCCTCTACTTCGCGTTCGTCACGCTACAATTTGATCCTTCCATGGATGAAACAAAAGGATCGGTTAAGGGAGCGGCTGGGATTCGAACAGCTTCTATATTACTCATTGCCATTGTCTCCGTTTTTCTATTGTATGCGAATAACCTTTTTATCAAAAGAAGAAGCAAGGAAATTGGTTTATTCCAATTAATCGGCATGACAAAAAGTAAAATCTTCCGTCTTCTGACCACGGAAAATTTCCTGCTCTATTTCGGGTCTTTATTGATTGGAATTTTTATCGGATTTGCCAGTTCCAAATTAATTAAGATGATTTTATTTAAAGTAACGGGCGTGGAAATAAACACAACGCTTCACTTTTCGACCGAAGCGTTTGTTCAAACGTTGCTCGTGTTTGGGGCCATTTATGTTTTGATTATGGTGATGAATGTTATTTTCATTAAAAACCAAAGCATTTTATCCCTATTCCGTGTTATTTCGACTGCGGAAGGCAAGGTTAAGAAAATTACTGTCTTTGAAATCATGATGGGGATTCTTGGCATTGCCTTGATCATGATAGGCTACTATGTATCTTCAAAACTATTCGGCGGTGATTTTACCACGATGACTGAGCTATTTATGGCGATGATTTTTATTCTTGGCTCGGTCATCATTGGAACGTATTTCTTTTACAAAGGTTCAGTCCGGTTTATCACCAATGTGATTCGAAAAAACAGGGACGGCTATTTGAATATTAATGAGGTGTTGTCCTTATCGTCGATTATGTTTCGTATGAAATCGAATGCCTTTTTGTTAACGATCATCACGACCGTATCTGCTCTTGCCATTGGCCTGTTGTCGCTAAGCTATATTTCCTATTACTCTGCCGAGAAGGAAGCTGAAACGAGTGTACCGGCTGATTTTTCACTTTCAAGCGTTGAAAGTGCCGAGCAGCTTAAGCTTGCCTTGAAAGAGGAAGGAATTGCATTTCATGAAACAAAGCATGAGGTTATTCAGGTTGATGTAAATCTCGAGGATATTATGGAAACGAAATTAAAAGAAAAGGAATTCGATCCCAAGATGATGACCCTTTCTGTTGTAAGTGATAAAGGTTTGAAAGATATTAATGTATCACCAGATGAAACAATCTTCACAGGGTATGCTAAGGTGTTGAGCAAAATGCTGACCCTGAAGGATTCCGGAGAGATTGAATTGATGGGAAAAACGAAAAGCATTCCTCAAACATTCATTGGGCTTCAGGATGACCACATTCTTTCATACAATTTCACCAGTGGCGGCCTGCCTGTTGCCATTGTAGATGAGGCTGTTTTTGAACGTTTGAAGAAAGACATTAATCCAGAAATTCAAATTAATCCAGAACTTCAACTGGAATCCTCCGTATATATTGGGATTGATATAGAGGATAAGAAAAATATTAAAAGCGCGAATGCTGTTTTTCAGAACTTAAAATTAAGCGAAAACGACACAGCTTTATCTCGTTTCGAAATGGCGAACATCCAGAAACAAGTGAGTGGTCTCGGGATGTTTATCGTCGGCTTTTTAGGGTTAACCTTCCTGATCACGTCGGGCTGCATACTCTATTTTAAGCAAATGGATGAAGGTGAAGATGAGAAGAGAAATTACACGATTTTACGAAAACTCGGATTTACACAAAATGATTTATTGAAGGGGATTCAGTTGAAACAACTTTTTAATTTTGGAATTCCGCTCGTTGTCGGGTTGTTCCATAGCTATTTTGCCGTCAAATCAGGATGGTTCTTTTTCGGAACCGAATTATGGACGCCGATGATTGCTGTTATGGTACTGTACACTGCCTTATATTCGATCTTTGGCATCCTGTCCGTTCTTTACTCCAAAAAAGTTATTAAAGAAGCCCTATAATGGAAAAGAAGATAAACTCTAGTGATGCCCCTTCATTGCTGGAGTTTTTCTGCTGTATTAGAATTGAATGCAGTAAAGACCAAAACATGATTGATGAAGATTTATTTAAAGCACATCAAGAGAAATTAAATCCAAAACTGAAACGAAAAATTATGCGTTTTATCTTTAAAAAAAGAATGTTTGGGTATAGAGGATTGTGGATGAGGATTATGTTTTGGAAGAGAAAATGAAGGTTGTTCTGGTATATTTAACCTAGGTTAATAGACCTATAAATTCGATTATTCAACACCAATTGACAAATTCCTTCTAAATTTCTTAAAAATGTTAGCTTCTTGATCTATCGACCTTCTTGATAAAACATCAAGAGTACGTTCATGTTTTTCTTGCGTATTTTCAAAACGCTTGACTGTATCTGATATTTCAAAAACGGCTAATTTCATTGCTGGCATGTTGGAAACACCATCTTTGGTTGCCATTGTATTTTTGATAACTTCTACTTTTTCTTCTAGCCCCGAAAGATTTAGCCCTACCAAGAAAATCCGTAAACATAAAACAAAAATCAATCGGAAATACCGCAATGGAGGGAGCATGACTTTCATGCAAGGCTCACAAGTCTAAACCAGACTGTGGGTCTTTTATGTTAAAATGACGAATAGGCGCGATCCGTTGGGAGTTAAAAATTTTAAGCGAACAGTGGTGGTTGCATGGGGAGCAAAGACCGAAACAAGTTTGACGAGGATTTATTCGAAGATCTCGACGATGAACAGATGCATGACCTTGTTCTAGAAGCGCAAAAGGAAATCTCGGCTAAAGAACAACAAAGGAAGTCGAGTTCAAAAGCAAAACGCCCATTCCCTAAATGGGTATTTTGGCTGATTGCCATGGCAATGGTTTTCAATGCAATTGCCCTCATACCACAAACATTTTCAATTCCAGCGATAGATTTTCTCATAACCTCTGCTAAATTATCAACTCAAGACGACATAAAAGAATATAAAAAAGCAGTTGTTGTGATCGCGACGGAAGATAGCAGAGGGACAGGCTTCTCGATATCGAGTGATGGAACGATCTTAACAAACGATCATGTTATTGATGGAAAGGAGACTGTTACCGTTTCGTTTCCTAATGATGGGTTATTTACTGCAGAGGTTGTTATGACAGATCCATCGATTGATCTGGCTGTTTTAGAAACAAAGGGTGAAAATTTACCATATTTACATCTGGCAGAACGAACAAAATTTGTTTCCAATGAACCCATTCAAGTTATTGGAAATCCACTTCAATTTCAAGGGATTGCTAACGAGGGGACAATCATTGATTATATAAAATTGGAGAATTGGGAAAAAGAAGTCATGATGGTTAAGGCTCCGATTTATCGAGGGAATAGCGGAAGTCCAATTATTAATCAAAACGGCCAGGTGATTGGGATTGTCTTTGCGACATTAGATCATGAAGAATATGGAAAAGTAGGTCTGTTTGTTCCGATTGATTATTTTAATGAATCCAATCATTAATGTTTCATCTAATGGGGGAGGAATCACCTTGGAAGCTTTGTATATGACGGGAGGCATACTTGGTTTAACTTTTCTTCTTATAGGCGGTATGTTTTTCTACCTCGGATTCAGGCGATCCCATCCGACCAGGAATTGGGATATGACATCAGGCGTCATTAAATCGAGTTTTTGCTCCATTTTATTCATCCTTTCAAACGTTTAATTTAAAAAAGGGAAGTTTTGACTAGAGGATTGTGAATGAGGAATGTGTCAAAAAGAGGAAGAGAAAAGGTTATTATGGTATTTTCATCCTAGGTTATTAGGACCTATAAATCCGATTATTCTACACCAATTGACAAATTCCTTCTTAAATTTTGCATTAATTTTAAAAATTTTTCTCGATTTTCTATAAAAATGTTATTTTTTTTTACAGTTAGTTATTTAATCCGTTTACGAAAAAGCGAATGCCTTTTTGTCAGTTTTCCTTTGATGAGTCTTTTAATTCTTTATACAACATTTCGAGGTTAGGGTCAGCTAGTATTTTATCCCGTATTAGCGGGGGCGGTTAGAAGACTATTTTCATACGTTTAAATTTGCGAAAGAGAAAAATTATGCTTTCTATCTTAAGAAAAACGCTTACGCGTCCTCTTTCTTATTTTTTTAAAAAGGAAAGTTTTGACTAGAGGATTGTGAATGGGGATGATGTCAAAAAGGGGAAGAGGGAACGTTATTTTGATATTTTCATCCCAGGTTACTAGGCCTATAAAATCAATGATTCAACACTAAATGACAAATTCCTCCCTAAATTTCACAATTAATTTAAGAACAGTTTGGTGCCTCGGTTGCTTATCTATCCTTTAACTGTCGCTGGATTTTATTTTTCGGTCACAATCAAAAAGCGGGGGTGCTGCACCCTCGCTTTTTAAACCATTTTATTTTTTCAATAACAAATACATAAAATAGGGCCCGCCGATTAATGCCACCATAATACCTGCCGGAATACCGTCTGGATCGACCAGATTACGTCCAACCGTATCCGCAAGCAATAAGAGGAATCCGCCAATTAAAATAGCGATCGGGATAAATAGCTGGTTTCTAGGCCCCACTAAAGCCTTTGCCATATGAGGAGCCATTAGTCCGACAAAGGCAATGCCGCCAGTGACAGAAACCGCTGAAGCGGCGAGTGCGACCGCTGTAAAAAGCAGGACAATACGCTCCCTTTCAAGCGATACACCAACACCAATGGCTACAGGTTCACTAAGCCCGAGGAGGTTTATGCGATGTGCTTTATATAGCGTAAATGGAATAAGCAGCACTAACCATGGAAGCAGCGCCCAAATGAAGGGCCAATCTGTGCCCCAAATACTTCCGGCTAACCATTTTGCGATAAAGTCTACTTTTTCACGTTCGGCGGATGAAATAAGGACAATCATAACCCCGGCTAACGCAAATGAAAACCCAATCCCAATGAGCACTAATCTTACAGGCTGTAGGCCTTGTTTTTTATGATATGAAAACAGATAGATTAAGCATACGGTTAGTAAACCGCCGATAAAGGCAACAAGAGGAAGCAAATAAATAAACGAACCAGCTTCTATCGGAAAATACAAAAAGAAAAGGGCAACAGCAACGCCTGCCCCGTTGTTAATGCCGATAATGCCGGGATCAGCTAAGTCATTTCGTGTGATGCCTTGTAAAATTGCGCCGGATAATGCAAGTGCCATGCCTGCTAGCAATGTAATGATGATTCGGGGTAAGCGAACAGAAAATAGGACAAATTCTTCTTTAAATGTTCCCTGCCCAAGAAGGGTTGGAATAAGTCTGTCATAAGAGAGGGAGGAGTGCCCCAGCCCTGTCCCGATAACGATGGTTACGAAAATAAGCGTGAACAAGAGGGATAAAATAATGCGCTGTTTTCTGATTAAAGCTTGCTGGATCATGAGAACGCCTCGCCTCCTTTACGGACGATAATGAGGAAGAAAGGCAGCCCCATCACCGCAATGATGGCTACGACAGGTGTTTCATACGGCACATTGAGTGTACGGCCAAATGTATCAGCTAAAAGCATAAAAGCAGCGCCTAACACGGCTGACATCGGGATAATGAACCGGTAATCTGTTCCGACAATAGCCCGAACGATGTGGGGGATCATCAATCCGATAAAAACCATATTTCCAACGATGGCAACAGAAGCACCTGCAAGCAATGTGGTGATTATAAATAGGAGGATCTTGATTTGTGTTGATTTTTGGCCTAAACCAACTGCCACCTCTTCACTTAAACTAAGAATTGTAAGTTGTCTTGAGAGAAAGAGGGAAATGAGAATGCCTGCCAAAATAAAGGGCACAATCACTTGAAGTTGTTTCCACGAAACACCGATTAATCCTCCTGCTGTCCACATGGACACCTCTTTAGAAACTTTGAAATAAATGCCGACCCCTTCTGAAACGGCGAAAAGAAATGCGGAAACGGCTGCTCCGGCTAATACGATTCGAAGAGGGGAAAATCCGCCTTTTTTCAAGGCGCCAATACTAAAAACCAAAATTGCTCCAGCAGCTGCTCCGATAAAGCAAGCGATCATAGTACCGAAGTAATTTGCTGAAGGAAAGAAAACAATCGCAATCGCCAGTGCAGCCTTTGCACCAGCCGTTAATCCGAGCAATCCAGGGTCGGCAAGCGGATTCCGAGTCATACCTTGCATAATGGCACCAGATACAGCAAGTGCAGCGCCTACAAAGATTCCCGCGATTTCACGAGGTAAGCGAATTTCACGGATGATCGAAATTTGTTCACTCTTTACTTGGGACGTAAAGGCTAGCCAGACATCTTTCATCGCAATGTCTGCTGCCCCAAAAACGATGGAAATGACAAACATGCTAATTAATATCAGGATGCCTACGATAAATTTTAATAAAAATGGAAGGGTGCGCTTTGTGTCTTTTTTCATCGCTATCAGTCTTTCATCTTTTCTTTAACGGAGAAATGGGAAAAACCCCATTTGGTGAATTAGTTTCCTAAAAACGATTCTTTAAAAAATGCTAATTGCTTTTCCAATGTCACGGGATCAGTGAAGGAAGCACCGTTCCCATTGAGTTCAAAAACGTGGTTATTTTTAACGGCAGGAATGTTTTTATACGCTTCGGTTTCTTGGAATGAAGTGTCGGCATCTGAGTACTTACTAAGGATCATATAGTCTCCAGCATATTCCGGAATGAGTTCCGCGGATATTGTGTAATAGCCGTCTTTCAACGCCATTTCTTTTACCTTTTCAGGCATTTTCAATTTCATCGCTTGATAGAGGATTTCTGTTCCACGTGCCCAGTTGTCACCGAAAACGTAGAGTTCCTTATCATGGCTTTCTATCACAGATACCGTTGCATCTTCGCCAATTTTAGCGCGTACTTCTTCACCGAGTGCTTCCGCACGGCTGCGGAAATCGTCAACCCAAGCTTGGGCTTCTTTCTCTTTGTTTAAAAGCTTGCCGATTTCTAAATGCTGGGTTAAGTAGTCAACTTTCCCCCATGTATACGTTATAGTAGGTGCAATTTCTTTTAATTTATCGATGTTCTTAATCGTGGATAATCCGATAATGAGATCGGGCTCTAATTCGATGATTTTCTCCAAACTTTCGTCAGATACTTCTTCGACGTCTTTTAATTCCTCCTCGAAAGTTGGATTCGTTTTAGACCAGACATCGACACCGACAACATTTACACCTAATTCGAGTACATTACCTGTAAAGCCGGAAAGCAAAATGACTCTTTGTGGGTCTGCAGGTACTTCAATTGGCCCATCTTCAGATTCGTATGTAATGGTTTCTTGTTTCTTGTCATTTGTAGTGGAGGTGTCCTCTTTCTTTGTTGTATCGTTAGAGTTGCATGCACTAAGAATTAGCGTAAGCAGCAATAGGGGCAGGAATGCTAGCTTCTTCATTTCTTTCTTCTCCTTTTATTAAATTGTACGTGATGCACATTGGTTTGTTTGTGCGAGGATCACGTCCGATTTCGGCATCAATTTGAAAAACTTTTCTGAGCACACTTGGGGTCATTACTTCTTCACAGCTTCCGGCTTTTACGATTTCGCCATCCTTTAACGCGATAATGTAGTCAGCAAAACGAGCGGCTTGGTTTAAATCATGGAGAACCATGACAATGGTACGCCCCTGTTCCGCATTTAATTTTTGTAGAAGCTCTAACACCTCAAGTTGATGCGCCATATCTAAGTAGGTTGTCGGTTCATCGAGAAAGATAATCTCCGTTTCTTGTGCAAGCGCCATCGCAATCCAGACACGTTGACGTTGTCCACCTGATAAGGCGTCGACAGGCCGAAACTTAAAATCTTTTATTCCAGTGACTTCGAGCGCCCAATCAATGACTTCAATATCCTGTTTTGTTAAACGTCCAAAGCCCTTTTGATAGGGAAAGCGGCCGTAGGATACGAGTTCACCAACGGTTAGCCCGCCGGCGCCTTCTGGTGTTTGTGGAAGAATCGCCATTTTTTTAGCGAGTTTCTTTGTGTTTTCTTTTGAAATATTTTCCCCGTCTAATATGACCGAGCCAGATTGATGCGGAATAATACGAGTGGTGGCTTTCAATAGCGTCGACTTGCCACAGCCATTCGGACCGATAATTGTCGTGATCTTTTTGTCAGGAATTTCCACACTAAGATCTTTCACAATGAGTCGTTCCCCGTAGCCAATGCTGACGTTGCTTGTATATAAACGAGCCATTTGTTCACCCCAGTTTGTTAAAATTAAATAAGCAATTGAGAATGATTATCACTTTCTTTATATTGATTACTATAATTGCCATCTCAGTTACTGTCAACACTTAATTGAGAATGATAATCAAAAACAATAAATATACAAGGAGTGAAGGGAATTGGGCAAAAGGTTTGACGTGACTATAATCGGAGGGGGGCTGGAAGGGGTTTACCCCACTTTTTATCGCGGGCTGAGGGAAGTGAAGAAAAAGGTTATTGAATCGCTTGTAAGAATCATGAGGTGATTGAACGGGTTGAACTGACAAATCATGAAACAGGCGAGACATCTCTTTTACCTATTGATGAGGTGATTATTAATCACGGCTATGAACGGGATACATCATTACTTGAAAACAGTGAATTAGACATTGCAAGGATAAATGAATACTATATTGCCGGGAATTCAATGAATGAATCTTCCATTGATGGTCTTTACGCTGCTGGGGATATTTTACAGTATGAAGGGAAGGTAAATTTAATTGCGGGTGCTTTCCAAGATGCTGCAAATGCTGTGAATAAAGCAAAGCAGTTCATCCAGCCTGATGCGAATAAAATCGCTATGGTCTCTTCTCATAATGACATCTTTAAAAAGCGAAACAAAGAACTTGTTAAGCAAATGATTCGATAAACGTGCCTTCCCATCCAAGCGCTGCCTGGATGGGAAGGGAAATGCGAAAATAAAAGCTCTTGTAAAGGTAGAATGCTATAAATGTAAATAAAAAGTTTTAGTGAAAATAGGGTGCTAGTTCTTGAAGGCGTTCTTCAGGCAACGCTTTTTCGATCATGGGGAAAATAACCCGTTCTTCTTTTCGAATATGAGTCTCAAGAAGCAAGCCTAATTCATGCATCACTGGCAGATCATGTTCTTTGGATCGAAGAAGGGTGTCAATGAATGAGCGAATTTGTACATGTTCAAGAAGCATCTCTTTAATTTCCTGACGATCAATGGAAGCATATTGAGCAAAAGCAGGTAGCAGGATTTCTTCCTCTTCACGGAAATGCTGTTGACCTTCTGGAATCCAGAATTCGCGCAAATCGTTTATAATTTCCTCCAATATAAGCCTGCTTTCCTCAGTGCCTGCTCTCCTTAATTTTAAACCTGTGTGAAGACCGATCATATGGTGCCGAGACAATGGCTGCAACACTTTATGCCTTTTTAAACCTCTATGTTTTCCTTCCAATTGTATTCTCTCCAATCATTTTGATCTGTGTGTAAAGAATTGGCCAAGAATGCTAAAAAATAATCAACAGAGTGTGTGTACCTTAATGAAGTGTGCACACTCTTTTTGTGTTTGTAGCAATTGAACAGTGGGTTTTTGAAAAACAAAAAATACGGATGTGGCGAATGCAGACGCAACTGCTAAAAAAGCCCCCTTAGAAAAAGGAGAGCCGACGGTTCTTATTGCAATCACGGGTGAATACCCTCCATTTAAACGGGCGTGAATCGCGCAAAAAAAGATTTCCATATGACACTGGAGTAAATGCCAACAAAATAATTCATATATATTTACTGATACTTTTTAGCGACCAAAAATTCCACAAAAGGCAATATTATCATCGCTAAACCTAATATACCTAATAGAAAAACATTGATTGTACCGTTTATTAATTTGTCAGCAGCCACTGCTGCCAAAATAAAGAATAATAGAATGAAGTAACTGATTTTCGAGCTTTCTTCCGTAATTCTTTGTCCAAGCTCTTCTTCGAGTAATATTCCGTCTTTTTCTTCCTTATTTCCCCACGTAATGGCAGAGAAAAACATCATCAATAACGTCCCAATTACAATAACTTCATTGAATCCAACTTCTTTTCCAGTAATAATTTTAAAAATTGAATAGCCGATCACAATTAGAGTGGCAGCTCCAATTATAATTGCACCTATTTTTCGAGTACTCATTTTAAATCTCCTCCCCACTCAAAAATAAATTATCAATCTTAACGCCTAAAGTCTTCGAAAGATTAAAAGCTAATTGTAAACTTGGGTCATATTTGTTATTTTCAATCGCATTAATAGTTTGCCTACTTACATTACATAAATCAGCTAATTCCCCTTGGGAAATACCTTTCTTTTCTCGGTATTCCTTTATTCTATTTCGCATACGAACGACACCTTCAAATTTAAAATGATGTAAAACTTATTTTACACCATCATTATAAATTAAGACGAAAAGGCTGACAAACATTTTTTACAGCCATTCGTTTTTTACATATTTTCTGGCATTCCACACGATTATCCGATTTAGTGTTATGTAAACATAAAACTTTAAAAACAGGTTTGCTACACAATAATCCGAATACCTTATAGAAATTATTTAAAATATACTTGACACATCGGAATAATGGACATAGAATCTAAGTAATCTTAAATAACGGGAATCTTATTTATTCGCTGACTAGACAAACTAGAGGCGGTTTTAATCAATGATTGGTTAAAGCTGCCTTTTTTTAATGAAAAAATTTCATGGTGAGGGAGATTAAATTGCAACTTCAAGTAATGAACAGTCCTTTTAATAAGGAACAGGTTGAGCTTCTCAATCAGCTATTGCCAAATCTTTCAGAGATCCAGCGTGTGTGGTTAAGTGGATATCTTTCCGCTATTCCCGGAACAGGGAGTGAAGCGGCTGCAAGTATTGTCCTTGAGGATCCCGCTGTTGCATCTGCCCCAAATGCTCTTGCTTCGAATCAAGAGGTGACCGTGCTTTTCGGTTCGCAAACAGGCAACTGCCAGGAGCTTGCCGAAAGCATAACAGGAAAAATGAAGGAAAAAGGCTTTCAAGTAACGCTATCTTCTATGAACGATTTCAAGCCAAATACATTGAAAAAGGTTAAGAATCTACTTATTGTGGTCAGCACCCACGGGGAGGGAGATCCTCCTGACAATGCGCTGTCTTTCTACGAGTTCCTTAACAGCAGAAGAGCACCGAAATTGGAAGAGTTACGGTATTCCGTGCTTTCTTTAGGAGACAGTTCCTACGATTTTTTCTGCCAAACTGGCAAAGAATTCGATGAAAGATTGAAAGAGTTGGGAGCAGAAAGCCTTTGGCCGAGAATGGATTGTGATCTGGATTTTGACGAAACGGCAGAGGAATGGATGGAAGGGGTTTTAAGCGCCCTTAGTGAAGGGAGCGGCGGCAATGCCGGAAGGAAAGAGGCGACACTTGTCTTTTCTTCTCCTGCAAAAACCGTTTATTCAAGGACGAATCCTTTTCAAGCGGAAGTGTTGGAGAATTTGAACCTTAACGGCAGAGGGTCGAATAAAGAAACTCGCCACCTCGAATTGTCGCTTGAAGGCTCAAATTTTCAATTTGAACCAGGCGACAGCTTAGGCATCTATCCGGAAAACGATCCGGCGCTTGTGGACACTCTTATTGATGAGATGGGCTGGGACCCTGAAGAGCTTGTTCCGATAAACAAGCAAGGAGAGGAGCGAACGCTTCAGGAAGCATTGCGCAATCATTTTGAGATTACTGTGTTGACAAAGCCTTTATTGAAGCAAGCGGTTCAGCTTTTTCCAAATGAAAAATTAAAGGATTTGATGGAGCCAGAAAGAGAACAAGCGCTTAAAAATTATCTGAATGGCAGGGATCTGCTTGATTTCGTGAAAGACTTCTCTCTTTCAACTGTTCCGGCTCGCGAATTCATACCGATGCTCAGGAAAATGCCTGCACGCCTTTACTCGATTGCAAGCAGTTACCTTGCGAATCCAGATGAAGTGCATCTTACCATCGGAACTGTCCGTTATCATACCCATGGCCGTGCGCGAGCCGGCGTCTGCTCCATCCAATGCGCCGAGCGTGTGCAGCCGGGGGATACGCTGCCCGTCTATCTTCACCGCAATCCGAATTTTAAATTGCCGCCTGAACCGGATCGGCCGATTATTATGATCGGGCCTGGCACAGGCATCGCTCCATTTCGTTCTTTTCTGGAAGAGAGGGAAGAAATTGGAGCGACCGGGAAGACATGGCTGTTTTTCGGCGATCAACATTACGTGACGGATTTTCTTTATCAGATAGAATGGCAGCGTTGGCTGAAGGACGGGGTTCTGACCCGAATGGATGTTGCTTTTTCCCGCGATACGGCTGAGAAAATTTATGTCCAGCACCGCATGCTTGAGAAAAGCAAGGATCTTTTTACATGGTTGGAGGAAGGCGCAGCGATCTACGTTTGCGGCGATGAGAAACATATGGCAAAAGATGTCCATCACACATTGGAGACCATTCTAAAAACTGAGGGCCATATGAGCAAGGAGGAAGCTGAGGGCTACCTCATCGAAATGCAAAGACAAAACAGATATCAACGCGATGTGTATTAGAAAATAAAATGATGGGGAAAGGGGAACGAAAAATGAGTGAAGGCAAAGTTGCTCCATTACAGGATGGCCCGCCAAGCGATGTTGAGAGAATTAAACGCGAAAGTAATTATTTGCGCGGGACGCTAAAAGAAACGATGGAAGAGCAGATCAGTGCCGGTATTCCGGATGATGACAACCGATTAATGAAATTCCACGGCAGCTATTTGCAAGATGATCGCGATCTGAGAAATGAACGCCAAAGGCAGAAGCTCGAACCTGCTTACCAGTTCATGGTTCGGGTGCGAGCCCCGGGAGGAGTGACAACCCCGGAGCAATGGCTTGCCATTGACGATATTGCGCGAAAGTACGGAAATGGCTCGATCCGCTTGACGACAAGGCAATCGTTTCAGCTGCACGGGATTTTAAAATGGAATATGAAAAAAGCAATAAAAGACATTAATGAAACGCTGTTGACAACCCTTGCCGCCTGCGGTGATGTGAACCGGAATGTGATGTGCAATCCGAATCCTTATCAATCTGATATTCATTCGGAAGTTTATGAGTGGGCGGCAAAACTTAGTGAACATCTTTCGCCAAGAACGGCTGCTTATCACGAAATTTGGCTTGATGGCGAAAAAATGGTAGATAGCAGAGAATCAACAAAAGAAACTGAACCCATTTATGGTCCGGTCTACTTGCCGCGGAAGTTTAAAATTGGCATCGCCGTCCCGCCTTCGAACGACGTTGACGTTTTTTCACAGGATTTAGGCTTTATCGCTATCGTGGAAGAAGGCAAGCTGCAAGGATTTAACGTCGTTGTCGGGGGAGGCATGGGAATGACACACGGCGACCCGGCGACTTACCCACAAGTTGGCCGTGTTATCGGTTTTTGCAAGCCTGATGAAGTGATCGATGTTGCCGAGAAAATTGTTATGATCCAACGGGATTATGGCAATCGTTCCGTTAGAAAGAACGCCCGCTTTAAATACACAATTGACGCCCGGGGCTTGGATTGGTTGATTGGCGAGCTTCACGATAGGCTTGGATGGCGCCTTGAACAGGCACATTCCTATCATTTCGAGCATAATAGTGATCGATACGGTTGGGCGAAAGGGAGCAATGGGAAATGGCATTTGACATTATTTATTCAAAATGGACGCATTAAAGACGATGAAGAGTATCTGTTAATGACTGGCCTGCGCGAAATTGCCAACATTCATCATGGAGATTTCCGGCTTACCCCGAACCAAAATGTCATTATCGGTAATGTGGCGGAGGAAGATAAGCATCAAATTGATCAATTGATTGAAAAATACAATCTTTCAGATGGAACATATAACTCCGCACTAAGAAGAAATTCCATGGCATGTGTCGCCCTTCCGACATGCGGGCTCGCTATGGCTGAATCGGAACGTTACCTTCCCACATTGCTAACGAAGTTGGAATTGGTTTTGGATGAAGCGGGTTTACGTGATGAAGAAATTACGATTCGGATGTCTGGCTGCCCAAACGGCTGCTCCCGCCCGGCATTAGCTGAAATTGCGTTCGTCGGGAAAGCGCCTGGCAAATATAACGTATACATGGGAGGCGGTTTTGCAGGGGAAAGGCTAAATAAGCTATACAAAGAGAATATCGGGGAAACGGAAATTTTGGAAACATTAAAGCCGATTCTTTTTCACTACGCAAAAGAAAGAGAGCAAGATGAACACTTCGGTGATTTTGTTATTCGAGCCGGTTATGTAGACGAAGTAAAGTCTGGACTTGACTTTCATAACTAAATGTTGACCCCTTCTTGACAATTTGGGGAAAGGTGGATAAAATAATAACAATATTTAAAACATAGTAAATTTATATGATAACTATAAAATTTACAAGGAGGCTGCAGGTGAAGGATAAATTGGAAAATTTTGACCAACTTTCCAAAGAAATTTTAAACATGTTAAAAACTTTATCCTACGGTTCCATTACAATTGTTGTCCAAGATGGAAAAGTCATTCAATTGGAAAAAAATGAAAAAGTAAGACTAAAATAGCGCTGACTAGACAAACTAGAGGCGGCTTTCCCCATGAATGTTATGGGGGAAAGCCGCCTATTTTTGTTCATACATCACTCGGCGGAAGGGGATTTAGATGGAGGAAGAATTAACATATACTACCTGGCATGATGAAAAGGCGCAAAGGATTGAAGCAGATTTTAAAGATAGCTTGGATGTGTTGAAATGGGCCTATCGTGAATACGGGGATCGCGTTGTCTATGCATGCAGCTTCGGGGCGGAAGGGATCGTATTGCTTGATCTGATAAACAAAGTCAAAAAAAATGCCAAGGTCCTCTTTTTAGATACGAACCTTCATTTCAAAGAGACGTATGACTTAATTTCAAAAGTGAAAAAGCGATATCCAGAACTTCAAATCGATATGAAGAAACCTAGGCTAACCCTTTTGGAACAAGAAAAGGATTACGGCGAAAAATTATGGGAGCGCGACCCGAATCAATGCTGCCATATTCGGAAGGTCGAACCATTAACCGAATCACTCACCGGAACGCCAGCTTGGATTTCCGGTTTGCGAAGAGAACAATCCGATTCCAGGAAAAATACAAATTATTTAAATAAAGACAACAAATTTCAATCCATTAAAATCTGCCCGCTTATTCATTGGACATGGAAAGATGTCTGGATGTACATTACGCTGCACAACTTGGATTACAACGTCCTTCATGATCATGGCTATCCGAGCATCGGATGTGAAAAATGCACACTTCCTGCAACAGATCCATACGATACAAGATCAGGGCGCTGGGCCAATACCGGAAAAACAGAATGCGGCTTACATTCTATTTAACTTCAATCAGCTAAAATCCCTGGCTTCTGCAAGCGGCGATACAACATGCAAACAGGCAAATCATTCAGTACGGGTTCAAACTTCATCTGAATCTAGTGAAAACCTCCGGCGAATGCCATAGGTTTTACATCAAGGCGAATTTGATTGAAGAGAGTTTGTGATAAAAACATGTTCATGCTAATCGCTTTTACGGTTGCTTTATTTTTTGCGATGAACATAGGCGCAAGCGGAGCGGCGGCTTCCATGTCAATCGCTTACGGATCCGGGGCAATCAAGCGGAGAAAAGCAGCGCTTTTGTTGAGTGCGGCAGGCATTTTCGCCGGGGCGTCTCTTGGCGGGGGTGAAGTGATAAAAACGATCGGTTCAGGACTTATCCCGTCCTCGATCATCACAGTAAAACTGGCGATCATTATCCTTTCAAGCGCTGCGGTTACGCTGTTTATCGCGAACGTGCTTGGCATTCCGCTTTCAACGAGCGAAGTAACAGTTGGCTCGGTAATCGGTGTCGGAATCGCCTATGGTACGTTTCATGTTGAGAATGTTGTGATCATTGTCCTTTGGTGGATCGCGATTCCGATTTTTGCTTTTTTTCTCGCATTTTTCTTCGGAAAAGGTCTGGAAAAATGGAAAAAGCGATTTTCAACTTTTAAGAGTAAAAAATATCATAGAATCCTAGTATTCTTTGTTATTGTTGCTGGATTTTTAGAAGCCTTTTCTGCTGGGATGAATAATGCCGCCAATGCGGTTGGCCCTCTTGTTGGGGCAGGACTTATTTCAGTCGGAGGGGGCATGGTGCTCGGCGGTTTCTTTGTCGGATTGGGCGCGATGTTGCTGGGCGGAAAGGTCATGGAAACAAACGGCAAGAAAATTACGGATTTAACCTTAGCTCAAGGGGTCACAGTCTCTGGAACGAGCGCCATGCTCGTCATGGCCGCATCGATTTACGGCATCCCTGTTCCAATGACCCAGGTTACAACTTCAGGAATTTTAGGCATCGGTGCCTCAAAAAAAGGCGCGGAAATTTTTCAGCAAAGCATTATCAAAAAGATATTTACGGTGTGGGTAGTCTCGCCTGTCTTTTCGCTTGCTGTCGCTTATTTATTTGTGGAAATTTTTCTCGTACATGATTTGTATACGTTGCTTATCTTTGCAAGTGTCCTATTTGCAGCAATTGTAACAATGGTACGAATGAAACTAGTAAAAAAGGCCAGGAAATATAAACAAGGGAGGATCTAACATGGCAACAAGTGTCCCACATGGTGGGAAACTAATAAACCGGTTCGATGTCTCAATCCCTGTTAAGCATATTCAAAGTAAAATTGAGCTTGACTCCATTTCCCTAAGTGATTTGGAATTAATCGCCAACGGGGCATATAGCCCGCTTACAGGGTTTTTGGGTGAAAAAGATTACAATGCGGTCGTTGAACAGATGAGATTGGAAGACGGCACGATTTGGAGTATTCCGATCATGCTGCCGACAGATGAACAAACGGCAAATGAATTAAGTATTGGCAGGGAAGCGAAGCTTGTCTACCAAAATACGGTTTATGGCGTCATTCACGTCACCGAAATATTTGTGCCAGATAAACAAAAGGAAGCCGAAAATGTGTATGGGACAACAGATGCAGCCCACCCTGGTGTTAAGAAGCTCTATGAACGGCCAGATGTATACGTTGCGGGCCCCATCACTCTCATAAAAAAGCCGGATAAAGAATTTCCAGCTTTTCATCTTGAACCAAAAGAAACGAGAGAACATTTTAAAAAGCAGGGCTGGAAGACAGTGGTCGGCTTTCAAACGCGCAATCCTGTCCACCGTGCTCATGAATACATTCAAAAAGCTGCCCTTGAAATGGTCGACGGGTTATTTTTAAATCCGCTTGTCGGTGAAACGAAAGCAGATGATATCCCGGCAGATGTCCGAATGGAAAGCTATCAAGTCCTGCTCGAAAACTATTATCCGAAAGAACGGGTATTTCTCGCTGTTTTTCCAGCAGCGATGAGGTACGCAGGTCCTCGCGAAGCAATTTTTCACGCAATCGTCCGAAAAAATTTTGGCTGCACTCACTTTATTGTAGGGAGAGACCATGCAGGAGTCGGAAACTATTATGCAACCTACGAGGCCCAGGAGCTTATCAGCCAGTTCGAGGATGAGATTGGCATTCATATTTTAAAATTTGAACATAGCTTTTACTGCAAGGCTTGCGAAAATATGGCTTCTTCAAAAACTTGTGGGCATCGTGCTGATCAGCATTTGATTTTATCAGGGACAAAAGTTCGGGAAATGCTCCGGAATGGAGAGTACCCGCCAAAAGAGTTTAGCCGTCCGGAAGTAATCGAAGTATTGATTAAAGGAATGAAAAAAGCAGATACGAAAGTGTAGGAGGCTTACAGAATGACGAGTAATTTGACGTGGCACAAAACGGCTGTTTCGAAGGAAGACCGGGTAAGGCTGAATGGCCATCGAAGCGCTGTACTCTGGCTGACAGGGTTGTCAGGCTCTGGAAAGTCAACATTGGCTAATGCCATTGATTTGAAATTGCACGAAAGCCTTGTGAGAAGCTATGTACTTGATGGGGACAATATTAGGCATGGGTTAAACAAAGGACTCGGCTTTAGTGAAGAGGATCGCAAAGAGAACATCCGCCGGATCGGTGAAGTTGCAAAGCTGTTCGTCGATAGCGGGCAAATTGTTTTGACTGCTTTTATTTCCCCATTCCAAGAAGATCGAAATCGGGTAAGGGCATTATTTCGCAAAGATGAATTTATTGAGGTGTATGTCAAATGCGCACTCGATGTTTGTGAAACACGCGATCCAAAAGGCTTATATAAAAAAGCAAGGAACGGAGAAATTCCTGATTTTACCGGGATTAGCTCCCCGTATGAAGCGCCGGCCGAGCCAGAATTAACGATTGAGACGGATCGTTTGTCAATTGATGAAGCTTCCGACATCGTCATGCAATACTTAAAAACGGAAGGAATAATAGCGCCGTAACGGCGCTTACACCCTAAGAAAAAACGCTTGCGCGTTCTTTTCTGGAAGCCAGAAACCAGATTGGTCTAAATTTGGAAAGAGCCAATTTAAACTTTCTTATCTTTTAAAAAAAGGAGGGCGCCATGGAACAGGGAAAAGTGTATATTGTCGGGGCGGGGCCGGGAGATCCCGAGTTGATTACATTAAAAGGGCTGCGCGCCATCAAAGAAGCTGATGTTATTTTGTATGATCGATTAATTAATGGCGAATTGCTCACTTACGCAAAACCGGGTGCAGAACAGATTTTTTGCGGGAAACAGCCAAATTTCCATGTTCTCAAGCAAGAGACAATCAATCAATTGCTTGTACACCATGCACTGAAAGGCAAGATTGTTACAAGGTTAAAAGGCGGTGATCCGTTCGTTTTTGGGCGCGGTGGAGAAGAAGCAGAGCATCTGGCAAAACATCACATTGCTTATGAAATCATCCCGGGAATCACCTCTGGCATCGCAGCGCCTGCTTATGCCGGCATCCCAGTGACGCACCGGGAATATAGCCAGTCCTTTGCGATCATTACAGGCCATCAATGTCATGATAACGGCGATATCCAATGGGAAAGCCTCGCAAAAGGCATTGACACACTTGCGATTTATATGGGGGTAAAAAAGCTTCCATACATATGTGAACAGCTTATAAAATATGGACGGCATCCAGGCACGCCGGCGGTGCTTGTTTATTGGGGAACAACTGAAAACCAGCTTAACGTAACTGGGACACTCGAAACGATTGTACAAGAAGCAAGAAAATCTAACATTCAAAACCCTTCAATCATCATCATTGGTGACGTCGTAAAATTGGGTGAAAAATTAAACTGGTTCCAGCATGAAACGAACGAACAACAAGTATTACGTGCTGTGCTTTAAAAGAAGGTGGGGAATGATGAAAGCCGTTCTGTATGTTGCGCATGGAAGCCGAATGAAAGAGGCAGTTCAGGAAACAAGCGTTTTCGTCAAAAAAATGATGAAGCGGGTCGATGTCCCTATCCAAACGCTTTGTTTTATCGAGTTGGCAAAGCCGACGATTCAAGAAGGGATCGCTCAATGTATCGAAGAAGGCGCCACACATATTGCGGTCGTTCCGATTCTATTGTTAAAAGCTGGACATGCCAAACGTGACATTCCACAAGAAATCGCAAAAGCGAAAGAAACGTTTCCCCATGTGTCTTTTTCATATGGACGCCCATTTGGCGTACACGAATCAATGATTGATGTATTGGTTGAGCGGATAAAAGAACAGCAAACCCGGATTTTGCCCGAATCCCGGGTGTTGCTTGTCGGCAGGGGGAGCAGTGATCCTAGCGTTCTAGCTGATTTTTATAAAATAAAAGAACGTTTGAGCAAAAAGCTCAATGTCGCATCGATTAATGTCTGTTACCTTGCTGCAGCAGAACCGCATCTTCACGAGGGCTTACATCAAGAAATAAAAAGCGATGCGAAGCAAATTTTTATTGTACCTTATTTGCTTTTCACCGGATTATTAATGAAGTCATTAGAGGAGAAAATAAAAAGCATAGAATCAAGGAATCAAACGTTTATCCTTTGTAAGCATATGGGATATCATGAAAAAATAGCCGGTTTATTTTTAAATCGAGTGCAGGAAGCGCTAAACGAGGGGAACAAAGGAATGCTTCAATTGAAAGGACGAAATCGGTCTTATTCTTGAGTCTATTTCACTTAAAAACGAAGAAAAATGATTGCGGCAGCAAAAAAAGAAATCCTTCCTAAGATGAACTAAAGAGACAACGGCTTCCAATAAACATTGGGAGCTTTTTTTGTGCAGGAAGAACAAATTGCGTCTACAATGCAAGAAATAAGAAATGGCAGAGGAACAAGCGAATAATGCAACCAGCCATGCATGGCTGGTGAACCGAGAAAAATCAAGTAAACAAAACGGAAGAGTCTGCATTTAGTTGTTGGATGACTTTAAATCGTAAGAATTTGTTCACGCTTTTATTTTGAATGATCGATTGGATGAATTACAATAAAAGCATCGATTTGCAAAGGAGTGAAACGTTTTGCGAAAAATAGCTATTGTACTATTGCTTCTTTCAGTTGGTTTGCTGGGGGCTTGTTCAACAAATCATGATAAAGAACGGCATGATGAAGAAGGTTCTCATGTGATGGAGGACTTAAGGGAAGAGACCGTCTCGCAAAGTGAGCTTCCAGCCTTTTTAAACAACAAATCAGACGATATGAAGATGGTTTATACAGCGGTCGCACAACATCAAGATTTGCTGGAGCAAATCCCTTGTTATTGTGGATGCGGAGAAACGGTTGGGCACAAGGATAATTATGACTGCTTTATCCATGAAAACAAGGAAGATGGATCTGTTGTATGGGATGACCATGCGACGAGATGCCAGGCTTGCCTGGATATTGCCGCAGAATCGATTGTTCTGTTTAATGAAGGAAAGCCAGTGAAAGACATTCGAAGCATAATTGATGATAAATATAAAGAAGGCTATGCGGAACCGACACCTACACCCGAGGTATAAAAAAAGGCTTCCTCCAATTTTTTGGGGAAGCTTTTTAAGACAAGGTTTCAATGTATCTTTCAAGGTTTAAAAGCAGTGCAGGTATTCAGCGAATAAGTATTTGTTATGGTATGCCGACGTATGGATGCTCTTGGTAGAAAAAATTAGGTTTTACAACCTCATTATGATATGACTGATGGAATATGTGGGTCGTTGCAGGAGAGAGCGGTGGAATTAGCCAAGTCCAATTTCCTGTAATATCTCTTCCTTTTAGTTCTTCAATTTTTTCAAAGCTTTTAAATTGTTTAGCTGCGGTGTGATGGTCGACGATGGTGACACCCGCTTTTTTGAAAGAACTCAATACTGCAACGTTTAGTTCGACGAGCGCTTTATCCTTCCACAAAGACTGGTTTGATTTCGTCTCAAGACCCATAAGCTCTGCAACTTTAGGAAGAAGGTTATAGCGGTATTCATCCGCCAAATTCCTGGCACCGATCTCTGTACCCATATACCAGCCATTGAAAGGAGCCATTGGATAGTGGATGCCGCCGATTTCTAATCGCATATCTGAAATAATTGGAACTGCATACCACTTTATTCCCAATTCAGTAAAACCTTTCAGTTGAGGATGGGTAATGTCCACTTCTTTTATAAGTTCTTCCGGGATCGTAAAATATTGAGGGTTTTGTCCTTTTATTTGAATGACAAGCGGAAGAACATCAAATGAAGTCCTTCTCCCTTTCCATCCTAGCTCTTCACACAATTTAGTAAACTCAATTGAAGTCGAATCTCCGGTTACGTTGTGTTCCTCCTCATAGCCTGCGTAGCGTATAAGTTGATGATTCCAGATTCGCATTGGATCTTGTCCATCTTTTCGAGGCGGGAAGATGGTAACCGTTGACCGAATTTTCCCTCCGTTTGTTGCATAATCGATATGTCTTGTGAGTGCTTTATAAGCTTCTTCGGCTGTTGTAACCTCCCGTTCGTCAAATACACGCAGTGTATTCCAAAACAACCGTCCAATGCAATTATTGCTATTGCGCCATGCCATTTTTGCACCGTGTTCAAGTTCGAATGTCGTATGGGTGTAAGTCCCCGTTTCTAAAATTTCTTTTCGAATTTCTTCTATGCGTTCCTTCTGTTTGTTTTGTGGCATGCCAAGTTCTTCATAACAACGGTGGATAAAATGTGCAGCTTCTTGAAAAGATGTATTGATTTTCGTTTGAATTCGCATCGCCTATCATCTCCAACAATGAAAGTATAACATTGAAAAATTCCTCGTCACAGTTTCAATTCCGCCAAATTAATGAACATTCCCAAGAACGGTTTTCTTAGCTCCTTATTATTTTTCAACGCGGTTTACAGGAAGTTTGGGAGGGTAAACTAAGTAATAATGATATGTAGAAAGGGGCGTATCGGAGGATGAAAGGGAGTGCTGATCAAACTGATCGTATTTCTTTTTCGAGGCGGAATATTTTATCAGGCTTCTTATTTGGACTTGGGATGATTGCTTTTCTAGATGAGGCTGTTTTTCATCAACTCTTGAATTGGCATCATTTTTACGATAAATCGACAACAAATGTAGGATTAATTTCTGACGGGCTGTTTCATGCGTTTAGCTGGTTTGCGACAATTGGAGGCTTGTTTCTATTTGCTGATCTCCGCCGCCGTCACGCTGTAAGGCTTACGAGATGGTGGGGCGGTGTCTTGCTTGGATCCGGATCGTTCCAGTTATACGACGGAATTATTCAGCATAAAATCATGCGCATCCATCAAATTCGTTATGTGGAAAACGTTTTGATGTATGATATCATCTGGAATTTAATTGCTATCGTATTGATCATAGCAGGGACTATCGTTCTGTTCACTCTCAGCGCGAAAGAGCGGAGGAGGGATTGAATTGAATGAAGCACATTTTGCTCACAGCATGGGCTTTCCCTTCGAATACATTTTTATCTTTCTATTCATCGGCTTGATTGTTATCTATGTTTGGGCCGGGCTGTCAACTAGTGCACGAAAGCATTTAAAAACGTGGCCGCTTTATCGCTATGTTCTATGGATACTTGGTGTTTTTAGCGCAGCGGCAGCTGTGGTTGGCCCTCTTGCGGCTCGCGCCCATTCAGATTTTGCCGTTCATATGGTTGGCCATCTATTGCTTGGAATGCTGGCTCCACTTTTATTTGTTCTTGCGGCGCCTATGACGCTTCTTTTGCGAACAGTCAGCGTTGCGGCTGCGCGCCGCATATCGAAGCTGCTAAGGAGCTGGCCGGTGCGTATTGTTCATCATCCTATCGTTGCATCTTTCTTGAATATTGGAGGCCTTTGGGTCTTGTATACGACTAATTTATATGAGGCAATGGGGGAAAATTTTCTTTTGCATGTTCTCGTACATCTTCATGTATTTCTAGCCGGTTATGTATTTACAGCCTCGATGATTTATATTGATCCTATAGCCCATCGGTTTAGCTTTATCTTTCGGTCGATTGCCTTCATTTTTGCTTTAGCTGGACACCAGATTTTATCAAAATACATTTATGCTTATCCACCGAATGGTGTGGCGCGGACAGAAGCTGAGGCAGGCGGCATGATTATGTATTACGGCGGGGATGCAATTGACCTTATGATCATTTTCATCCTGTGCTATCAATGGTTCCGTGAGACCCGCCCTCGTTCGTCGATAGCTGTGAATCAATCTGGGTAACCTGAAAAATTTTCTGCAACATTCGTGAGAAGCTATAAAACGTTAACAAATAAATGCTAGGCGATTTGCCGATTCTAAACGTACTACTTTGTTCAAGGTTTTTTTCTTTTTACATGTTATTCTGAATGAAGTGCAATCAGAATATTGACTGTAAGGAGTGTTAACGTTTTGCGAAAAATTGCTATTCTACTATTGCCTCTCTCTCTAAGTTTGATGGGAGCCTGTTCGAACGAGAACACAGAGAGTGAAAAAGTGGTTAAGGAGAATGAAGGATCAACCGGCTCGCACATTGATGAGCATACCTGGGATGAGTTGATTGAGGAAACAGATAATGAAGCGATGAAAGGGGTTGTTGATGAGACCGTAACTGAAAAAGAAGAGGAGATAGAGAAAGCGAAAGTCGCTACAACAACTGAAGATTATGAAGACCTTCAATCCATTGATGAGGGGCAATTTAATCCTTCCGATTACGAAGTCCGAATTTTGACGGATAATGCAAATAAACGTGTTCTAATGTTTATAGATGATCATGACAAGCGAAGCTTTAAGACCGTTAATGTAAAACATGATCATTTTCTAAAAGTGATTGACATTCAACAGAATCAATTAGTAATGAAGAAAAACATTTCATGACGACAGTATCCCCTTTGTTAATCGAAGGGGATTTAAAATTCTTACAATGATGGTAAAATGAGAGGAAAATACATCCAATGTTCTGGGTGAATTGATGAAAAGGGAAAAGAATTGCCCAAAATGCAATGGCAGTGAATTTGCAGAAGGTACGGATCTTATGTCGATTAAACCGTTAGATAAGAAACTTTCATTGGGTTCAAATAAAGTTTGCACATTTTGTTTGAATTGTGGGAAGTTGTTTCAATTCGGGTGGAGCATCCTGAAAAGTTTAGAGATTAACAAATCGAAAGGTTATTAGGTTCTTCATTGGGAGGGGGTTGCAGTTGGATAAAATCAAGATAAAACAAATGCGAAAGAAGCAGCTGTTTGTTACAAACGTTCTCCTGTTATGCTTATTATCCATCTATTTCACTGTGATCAGTAATTTCCCTGTAACAATGGCAGAGATGTTTTTTGTCCTAGGCGCTTGGTTATTTTTTCAGGCTACCGTAGGATTTTTCAAAAGAAATCCGACAAGATCCATCATTCCAATATTTGAGAAAGTAGCCATTTACGAGAAAGAAAAAATGGGAGATGAATGGAGAAAACAACGTAAAACAAGTGTTATTGTACAATTCCTATTAGGCGGCTTTATGCTTTTTCAGTTTTATTGGACTCATGGGTCGACAGATCCGATGTTTGAAAAGGATATTATGCCAGCACTTATTGTGATATTCTTGGTGGTCATTGCAATGGTCAATATTCAGTTACTCCTACACATTAAAAAGGTTGACCATGCAAAATCAGCTGAGGATTTAGCTGGCTACACGAAAAATGTGAACGTGATAGGGATTGCTACAGGGGTCACTATTGCTTTTGTGATGGTTGTGTTTATCATTTCATACGTCATGATGACAAGCTAATATAGTGATAAAGTCATCTCAAAAAATTTTTTACTTCCTATCTTCAAATTCAATTTTTGTTCCGTCATTAAATGTAATCTCGATTTCAATTTTTTTATAGTCTGTCGATAGATCAAAGACGTCTAATGTTTCTTTAATGGCATCTTCTTTACTTGTCTGTTTATCAATTGTCAGCTTTTTCACTAGTGGGTAGAGCTCATTAAAGGCTTCTTCCCCTTTTTTCTTCACACCGTTTATATCGTCTTCGATTTCTGCATCAATGGTTTGATCGTGCTTGCTTTTTTCGATTTCCGCTTCATATTCTTTATGGTCTGCATATTCAACTTCTAACTCAAAATCGGTGTAATCAAGTTCATCTATTTTATTTTGCATATCCTCTTGGTTTGGCGCTTCATTCGCTGCGCCATTTGTCACTTCTTCATTATTCGAACCCTGCCCCGTTTGCACAGGATCTTCTGTCGTTTGATTTCTTTCGGGCGTTCCACAGGCAGTCGTCAAGATAGCTAGGCTGGTTATTGAAAATATTATTAAATATTTCTTCATTCCTTTTGTCTCCTTTTAATAAAGATCATTCTTACTCATCTTCCACTTTGACAATATTTTAAACCTTTTATTTTAATTCATCCGGTTTTCACAAGATTTTCGTTCAAAGACATGAAAAGGGGGTACTATACTATAGTAGAGGTGATGAGCTTTGTATAAGAAACATGAGCGTTGGTTGATTATCCTTGCATTTGCAGTGGCGGCAATTTTGTTAGTCTCTTTAGTTTCCAGAGTCTTCAGGTAATAAGAAAGGATGGAACGGAAATGCTGAATGAGGACGCATTGTTTTACAGCCGAGTGTTGACCGAACTTACGCTTTCATTCCATATTATTTATGCGACGATAGGCGTAGGGGTCCCGCTCATGATTATGATCGCGCAATGGGTTGGAATTAAAAAGAATGATGAACATTACATTCTATTAGCAAGAAGATGGACAAGAGGGTTTGTCATTACTGTTGCAGTCGGCGTTGTGACAGGGACTGCCATCGGATTGCAGCTTTCGCTTTTATGGCCGAATTTCATGGAGCTTGCCGGTCATGTGATCGCTCTCCCGTTATTTATGGAAACATTCGCTTTCTTTTTTGAAGCTATTTTTTTGGGGATTTACTTGTATACATGGGATCGTTTTGAAAATCAGCGAAAACACCTTCTCCTCCTCATACCTGTAGCCATCGGCGCTTCATTTTCTGCTGTTTTTATTACGATGGTAAATGCTTTCATGAATGCGCCGCAAGGGTTTGAAATCATGAACGGTGAACTCGTCAATATTAACCCACTCGTTGCGATGTTCAACCCGGCCATGCCGACGAAAGTAGCCCATGTGGTGGCAACAGCATATATGACCGCGGCGTTTATTTTAGCTTCGATTGCTGCTTTTCGCCTTCTAAGAGGTTCGAATCATATTTATCATAAAAAAGCGTTATTTTTGACAATGAAATTAGGTTTGATTTTTTCGATTGCTACCGCGGTGATTGGTGATTTTTCAGGGAAGTATTTAGCTGAATATCAGCCAGAAAAGCTAGCGGCGGCAGAATGGCATTTTGAAACGGAAGAAAATGCGCCGCTCATCTTATACGGTGTCCTTGATGATGGCGAAGTGAAGTACGCATTCAAAATTCCAAGTGCGCTTAGCATTTTGGCGCACGGCTTCCCTTCTTCAGAAGTTGTTGGCCTTGATCAATTTGCAGATGATGAAATTCCACCGCTATCTATCCATTATATGTTTGACATTATGGTGACGATCGGGGTGTGGATGGTCATTTTATCGCTTGTTTTCTGGTTGGGGACGAGAAGAGGTTGGGCATTTATTCAAACCAAATGGTATCGCTGGCTGATCGTGCTTGGAGGCCCGTTATCAGTTATTGCCATCGAGGCCGGTTGGTGGCTTGCCGAGGTTGGCAGACAACCATGGGTGCTGCGTGGAGTGATGAGAACGGCGGAAGCTGCCACATCGAGCAACCAAGTTGACAAGATGCTCATCTTGTTCGCTGGCTTGTATTTGATTTTGGGAATTGGAAGCATTGTTGTATTAAGCCGGATGTTTCGCCGGAATCCTGTAGAACGTGAAATTGAGGATCGCAAAGCGGAGAAAGGCGGTGCCACGTCGTGAATTTAGAAATCCTGGGTATCGTTGTTTTGTGGACGTTTCTGTTTGGCTACGTGATCGTTGCTTCGATTGATTTTGGGGCAGGCTTTTTTAACGCGTACAGTTTGATCGTTGGAAAGCAAAAGATTCTTACGAATATTATTCAACGCTACCTTTCGCCGGTGTGGGAAGTGACAAACGTATTTCTTGTGTTCTTTTTCGTAGGGATTGTCGGCTTCTTCCCAAAAACAGCCTTCTACTATGGAACGATTTTACTTGTTCCTGCTAGCTTTGCCATTCTTTTGCTTGCAATCCGCGGGTCATATTATGCCTTTGAAACGTATGGAGCAAGAGGGCACAAAGGGTATTCTTTTATGTATGGACTGAGTGGGCTTCTGATTCCCGCTTCTCTATCCATTGTCTTTACAATATCAGAAGGCGGGTTTGTCTCATTAGTTGACGGCCAGCCCGTTTTAGATTACTGGACACTTTTTAAAAGTCCGCTTACGTGGAGTATTGTCCTTCTAAGCATTACGGCTGTCCTTTACATTTCTTCTGTCTTTTTGACATGGTATGCCAATAAAGCAAAGGATGTAGAAGCGACTGCATTAATGCGTAAATACGCGCTGATTTGGGCCTTGCCAATGATAATTACAGCGTCAGGAATTATTGTAGAACTTAGGGGACACAATCTCGAACATTTCAATCGGATGATTGATTTATGGTGGATGTTTGGCCTTTCATTTCTTTTATTTCTCAGTACGGTATGGATCATTTGGAATCGAAGGAGTTACGGCTTGGCGTTTGTCCTATTAGTCGGCCAATTTGCCTTAGCTTTCTTCGCTTACGGGATCTCGCACTATCCATATTTACTGTATCCGCTATTAACGATTTACGATAGCTTTACAAATCGGGCGATGGCCATTTCCCTTGTTGTCGCATTTATTGCAGGGCTCTGTTTGTTACTGCCTTCTTTATACTTATTGTTACGCTTGTTTTTATTTAACAAACGCTATGTCCGAGGAGATTCAGATTACCATCCATAAAAAGGAGAGAATTTTACATGCAAAACTTCTTGGTGTTTTATGCCCCGTTTCTTGTTTTAATTGGATCACTTGTGTTCGCGTTTTGCGCAGCATTAAAAGATGAACCTGTTCAAAAAAATGCTGATCAATCATCAATTTCGAAATGAAGGAGCAATTTTGGGAAAGCTGCATGGCGGAATTGGTAGCCAATTGAAATTCAGAACACTCATTTTGTAAAGAAGCAACCGCCTTTCGATATTCAATCAGTGAGGCGGTTACTTTCGTTACGTAACAAATAGCGGATGCAATAAGTGAGCAGGGTTACGTATTCGTTTTGCCATTAAAACTTTCCAATAAAGTATCCGCGATATCGCTTGCAATGGGAATCCGAATGCGTTCATGATGGTAAGCTTTGGCCATAAGAACGATCCATAGTACGAAACCTAGGAAAGAGACAAGCATGCTAAGAAGCCATCCAACAAAAGGAACAAAGCCAAGGACAAAGCCTGCAATCCAAAGCGAGACGAAAACAACGATGGATTGCATCGCATGAAATTTGACAAACCGGCTATCTTTTTCCAAAATCGTGAAAATAATACCTGTAATAAAAGTCCCTAAATAACAGAGCAGCCCGGCGATATTTTCTTCCAAACCGGTTGAGGATTTATGATTATTCGGGGGAAACACCTCATTCTTATCTTCCATATGCACCTTCCTTTCTGTGAAATTAGGAATACCTGTCTTTGTTTGCTACCAGATTACATCTTTTCCAACCGTTCAATTCGGCTTTCAATCGGTGGGTGTGTGGCAAATAAGCTGCTTTTTCTTCTTTTTTTCTTAAACGGATTTGAAATATACATGGCTGCCGTTGCGTCTTTGGCCTGTTTCACTTCTTCCGGGCTTTGGCTGATTTTTAGTAACGCGTTTTTTAAGCCTGTCGGGTTTCGTGTAAATTCAACAGCCGAGGCATCTGCCAAATATTCGCGGTTTCGTGACACCGCAAAATGGACAAATTGCGCAGCAAGCGGAGCTAAAATAATCAAGATTAAGGCAATGATTAGTAATGCAGGATGCGTTTTCTGGTTCCGGCTTCTGCCGCCGCGGAAATACAGCATGCGTGAACCGAAATCGGCAATGATGGCAATGACTCCGACAAGTGCAATGCAAATCGTCATAAGCCGGATGTCGTAATTGCGGATATGTGCCAGTTCATGGGCCGCGACGCCAGCCAATTCTTCTCTGTTCAGCCTATCCAGCAACCCTGTCGTGAAGGCAACACTGCCATTTTCAGGCTTTGTCCCTGTCGCGAAGGCGTTTGGCGCCGGATCATCCACAATATAGATTTTTGGCATCGGAACGTTGGCTGCTATGGACAACTCTTCGACGATATTAAACAGCATCGGGTTGTCTTCTTTTTTAATTTCCTTTGCGCCGGACATGCTTAGCACCTGGGAATTCGCCGTCATGTATGTCGTCGGAAGATAGAAAGCCAGAATGACCAATGTAATAATAAGCCCGGAATAATAGTCGCCATTGAGTAAGTAGCCTACACCCCATCCAAGTGCGGTTACAGTCAAACTGAATAGAAGCATGAGCCAGATCGTTTTTCGTTTATTTTGTTCAATCTGTTTATAGAGCATCGTATGTCACCTTAATTAGAAAGAAACTTGTGGAACTTCACGCTCTTCTTCAGGAATGGACAGCTGTTCATGTGGCTGGAATCCGAGCATTCCTGCAATAAGTACGGTAGGAAAAGTTTCCCGTTTAATATTGTACTGCGCAACCGTTTTATTATAGAGCTGCCTTGAGTAGGCAATTTTGTTTTCGGTTGATGTCAATTCCTCTTGCAACTTCAAAAAGTTTTGGTTCGCTTTTAAATCCGGATACGCCTCTTTTAACGCAAAAAGGGATCGAAGCGCGCCTTGCAGCTGGTTATCGGCTTCAATACGTTCCTGCGGGCTTCCTGAAACAAGTTGGTTCCTCGCCTGGATGACTTTTTCCAGCGTCTCTTTTTCGTGTGAGGCATAGCCTTTCACCGTTTCAACCAAATTTGGAATCAAATCGTGCCGGCGTTTTAATTGAACGTCAATTTGGCTCCACGCTTCTTTGATCCAGTTGCGCAATTTCACAAGTGAATTGTAAGAAGCAATGAAAAAAATAACTAAAAGTACAACAATGGCAATCAATACAATCGCTAAAATCATACGCCCTCTCCTTTACAACCTTATTCATTTATATTATTACATTAACATATTAAACTTTGAATTTGGGTATTCTGAATGTTTCAAATGAAGAAAAGAAGGGAATTTTTGCTACATAGGATTATATTCCAAAAGAGGAGGATGGTTATGTTATCTTTTCTCCCTAGCAAAGATGAGAAAACCATTGCGATACAATTTGAGGGCAAAGCAACGAAAGAAGACGCGGAGAATTTGGATAATAAAGTGGAGGAGCTGTTCCGCTCAGAAGAACCGTTTAATATTTTGGCGATATTGTATGAGGTGGAAGGCTCGACAGTCAAAGGAATGATGGAAGGCATTAAATTTGATGCGAAGCGGTGGAAGCAGTTGCAAAAGCTGGCTGTCGTAAGTGACAGAGAATGGGTTGCACGAATGACGAACATAGGCAAATATTTGCCTGGCATCCAGTCGAAGCATTTTGAGAAAGATGAACTTGAACAGGCATGGGAATGGATTAAAGAATAAAATAAGATTTATCCATCGAAAGGGCTGCTTAAAGTCCTTTCGTTTCTTTATGCTTTCTTAACAAAATGGCGTTATGATAGAAGAAGAGGTGAGTTGCAGTGGGAGATGCGTGGGTTATCGGGCCGTTAATTATCCAACAGAAATGGGCAATCTATATGATTACGATCATCATGACGTATATTATTTTGCGAATCGCAGTAAAAATAAAAGCAGTCGAACTTTCAATTCTTGATCTTTTATGGAATGCTTTCTTCCTATTTTTAGTCGTGTATAAGCTAAGCTATTCGCTGTTTCACCCAATGGCAGTTGTAAAAAATCCTCTTTCCCAACTGTATTTTACGGGTGGAGGAAAAGGTGCCATTCTCGGTTTACTTGCAGCTTTTGCTTATTTTTACTATAAGAGCAGACGTGATACTCTTTCATTTCGCCAACTTATTGAGTTTGCGGTGGCAGCAGTCGTGTCGGCTGTGGGGATTAATCAAGGCTTGGCTGCGCTTTTTGCTTGGCCTTATTCTAATGTTCTCTTTTATCAGAGCGCATTTGCACTTATTCTTTTATTCTGTTGGTTTTTTAACTTGAAAAAATTAATGCCATACATACTTTTAATTGGGTTGATTGGCTGGGGCATTTATGATTTTTCGAGCGAATCAGCTAAAACGCCAATAGAGAATGAAATGGAAACAAATGGTTCTTCAACCAAAGAAGAACAAGGAGTTGCAGTTGGATTGAATAAAGGCAACCTTGCGCCAAATTTCACACTTCAAACATTGCAAGGTGAAACAGTAACATTATCTGATTTTCGAGGAAACAATGCCATTCTTAACTTTTGGGCGTCATGGTGCCCGCCATGCCGTGCGGAAATGCCGGATATGCAGAGGTATTACGATAAAAATAAAGATGAAAATTTCACGATTTTAGCGGTGAATATGACAGCGACCGAAAGCAGTCAAAAAGGGGTCAATCAATTTATCGAAAAATTGGGCGTTACTTTTCCTGTTGTACTTGACATCAATAATGAAGCAACAGATACTTACCAAATTATGGCGTATCCAACAAGCTATTTCGTAGATAAAAACGGTTTAATCCAATACAAAGTTATCGGTGCGATGAATGAGGATATGATGAAAAGACAAGGAAATTGATGAAGTCATTTTAACAGCGTGCATCATTTTTAGTGGCTTATTGCTTTTTCAATCGGTAGATTTCTAAATCAAGCTGTGCGGTCTTTTGGAAGTTATACGCAATATCAGTTTCAAGGTGGCCAAGGGTATGTTGAACTTCTTTAAAACGTTGCGTCATTTCAGTTCTAGTTCCCTGTTGTCCTGTCATAATAATTTGGAGAGCCGTTTTCGTTTCAGTTCGGAAATCTTTTAATTCAGTTTCAAGATTACCCACATCGACGGTTAATTTCTTTTGTCCTTTCTCTATGTTGCCGACACGCTTGGCCAGTTCTGTTTGCCCTTTTTCCATATTGCCTACACGCTTGGTCAGTTCTGTTTGTCCATTTTCAATATTGCTCACACGTTTGGTTAATTCCTTTTGCCCGTTTTCAATATTGCTCATACGATTCTCAATACTGCTTACACGCTCGCTTAGTTCTTTTTGCTCGTTTTCAATATTGCCTACACGCTCTGTTAACTCTTTTTGCCCCGTTTCAATATGTTCTAAACGGCGGTTGACATTCTGGAGTTCTTTTAAGATTAAGTCAAATGGCTGTTGGCCTGACATTGGTTATTCTCCTTTCATTAATTAATTGAGAAAATTGTCAATTCATCGTATTGCTTCCATTTTATCATTGTTTGTCCAGATAACAAGGGATAAAAATATGCATTGACACAAAAACGTTTACCCCCTAAACTGTTAATTAGTTTAGGGGGTAAACCAATTGAAAGAAAAACTGAAAGAAGCCATCGATTTGTTTGAAGAGGTTATGATCTACGGAACAGAACGAGTCATGAAATCGATGGATCTCCCGCTTTGGCAAGAATATTCGCCAGAACAAATCCAAGTGCTGAAAATTCTTTCTGCCCATGGAAAGGCGACGAGTGCGCAGCTTGCTGATTTTCAAGGTGTCCATAAAAGCGCCATTTCAAACCGGATTAAAAAGCTTGAAGAAAAAGGCTTAATCAGCTTGGAATCTGATGAACACGATCGCCGTTCAAAGGTGATTAGCCTTACAGAGCAAGGAAAGCAAGTTGTTCAAATTTCAGATGAAGCCATCTATCAAAGTATCGAAAAATTATTTTTAGGAAAAGTAGATGAAAAAGAATTAGACGAATTCCTTTTCATTTTTCAAAAACTGAAAGACATTTTGAAATTAAAGGGGATGTAGCGGTTGAGGTTTATTTTAAAATTCAAGTGGATCATCGTTTTTGCGCTCATTTCACTTTCAATCGGATTATTTTTCAGTTCGCCGGATTTAACAAAACAGGCGGAGGAAGCGGGAACATTCCAGCTTCCGGATGATGCGGCTTCATCGAAAGCAGCAGATATTCTGGAGAAAGCTGGTGCGGCGGAAGAGACGCTGTCACTCGTTTATCCGTTAAAAAAAGAAGTCGACGCTCCGTTAAAGAAAGAAATAACGGCTACGGCTAAGAAGATAAAAGCGCTTGGTGAGCCTGTGGCGGACGTGCTTGAACCGTTTGAAAGCGAAGAAATGGAAGAACAGCTCGTTTCAGAAGATCGGAAGACAGTGCTCGTTCCCATTACAGTCAACGGCTCAGATGACGAGATTGTCGACTTGGCCGACAAAATCCGCTCAGAAATTTTACCGGAAAATGAAACAGTCTATTTAACGGGAGAAGCCTTAATTAACCATGATGTGAATGTTAGCGCACAGGAAGGGCTAAAACGGACAGAAGTGATTACGGTCATTCTTATATTCGCGCTCTTGCTTCTCGTTTTCCGGTCGCTCGTCACACCATTCATTCCTCTCATCGCTGTAGGGATCACATATCTTCTTAGCCAATCGATCGTCGCGTATTTCATTGATTGGTTCGGCTTTCCGGTATCAAATTACACGCAAATTTTTCTCGTCGCCGTGTTATTCGGGATTGGGACAGATTACTGCATTTTGCTGTTAAGCCGGTACAAGGAAGAACTGCTCGCTGGGCATGAAGTGGAAGATGCCATCGTCAACACATACAAAACAGCGGGCCGGACCCTCGCCATAAGCGGGCTGGCGGTATTTATCGGCTTTGCAGCGATTGGTTTTGCTGACTTTCCTATTTTTAAATCGGCGGTCGGTGTCGCAGTTGGTATTGCCGTTCTGATTGTTGTGCTATTTACAGTGCTTCCGTTTTTCATGGCAATGTTAAAAGATAAATTGTTTTGGCCTTCCAAAAAAGCGGCATCACACCAAGACAGCAAGATTTGGATTGCTTTCAGTAAAGTGTCCGTCATGAGGCCGCTCCTTTCAATCCTAATTGTCGCTGTTATTGCAATCCCGCTTTTGTTCACGTATGATAACGATTTATCGTACAACACAGTGGACGAAATCGGCAAAGGCTATGAATCTGTGAAAGGGCTTGACGCCATCTCGGCTGGTTTTGGGGAAGGGGATTCACTTCCTGTTCAAGTCATTTTGAAAAAAGACAAAGCAATGGTGAATGAGAAAGATGTTCCTTATCTCGAAGGAATCAGCCGTGAAATTGAAAAAGTCGAAGGTGTGAAGCAAGTAAGGACAATTACACGTCCGGCTGGCGAGATGATCGAGGACTTATACATCGATCATCAACTAGGATTGATGGCAGACGGCCTTCGTGATGCGAACGAAGGTCTTTCAGAAGTGCAAAAAGGCCTCGAACAAGTGCAAAATGGATTAAATAACGCTGCATCAAGCCTTCCTTCAGGATCCCAAGCTTCATCAGGCGGGACACAATTAAAACAGGCAGCAGCGGGAATCGGGCAAATTAATGAACAAATCGGCTCCATATCCGGCGGCTTACAGCAAGGCATGCCTGCCCAGCAAGCGGTTGGGGGACTCGAAGCGCTTCGTCCAGAATTAGGAAAAATCAGCCAAGGCATCAACCAAGCTGCAGGACAAATTGAAAGCCAAGGCGGGCAAGTCGGAAGCTTGAGCTCAGGGTTAGGTTCCCTTTCATCAGGTGTCGACGAATCGAACAAAGGGCTTGGCGAAATCAGCGAAGGCTTGGAAGAGATCGCCTCTACAATGGAAGAGATGAGCCATTCGAAAGGGATTCGGGACACAGGCATTTTTATTCCAGAAGGCACATTGAAAGAAAAAGACTTTGAGCCTGTGATTGAACGGTACACTTTTGGCAAGGAAACGGGGATTTTGTTTGAAGTTATCCTTGAAGACAACCCGTATTCTTCTGAAGCCATCGATACCGTAAAACTTATTGAAGAAAGCGTTGAACGTGCTGTTATTGGAACCCCGTTTGAAGATGCGGAATTAGCATACAGCGGTGTAGCAAGCATGAATGCCGATCTTCAGGACATTTCGTCGAACGACTTTACGCGTACAGTAACGATTATGCTCATCAGCCTCTTTCTCGTCTTGGCGATTTTGTTCCGTTCGATCATCATGCCGCTTTATATGATTGGATCGCTTGCGCTCACGTATTTTACATCAGTATCCGTCGCGGAGCTTATTTTCGTAAATTGGCTTGGCTATGACGGCATAACCTGGGCCATGCCATTCTTCGGATATGTCATGTTGATTGCGCTTGGTGTAGATTATTCCATCTTCCTCCTTGACCGATTCAGGGAAGAAAGCCTGAACGGCTTGGATGTGCAAGAGGCTCTCACCGTTTCGATGGCGAAAATGGGAACCGTTATTATAACTGCAGCGATCATTCTCGCCGGAACATTTGGCGCGATGATTCCTTCAGGAGTTTTAAGCCTTATTCAAATTGCGACCATTGTTATCACTGGATTGCTTTTGTACGGCATTATCATTTTGCCGCTCTTGATTCCGGCAATTACAGTGTCATTTGGAAATGGCGTTTGGTGGCCGTTTAAATCGGTAGTTCAAAAAGTGCGGGAAAAATAACTGTCGAATTTCTTTGTCAGCTTCGTTCTTGCGGTACTCACGTAATTGAAAGGAGTTATGCACCTGCGTCTACGAGCATTGCTCCGAAGCGTGCTTCCTCGGTGCAACTCGCAGCGGGTCATAGTTGTGTTGCTCGTCGCTGCGTTCTTCAGAACTTTGCTTCCTCGAACTTCTCGGTTCTTTTTTTCCTCCTTTTTGAACTTTCATTGAAAAATATAAAAGAAGCGTTCATTCCTTCAATTGGAGTGAACGCTTTCTGTATGTTAAGCAGCCATTTTTCGGCAGGCCTCTGCACATTTGAAGCACGCTTCTGCACAACGCTGGCAATGTTCGTGGTCATGCTTTTTGCATTCCTCGCCGCACGCTTCGCAAATTGTCGCGCATAGCTCACAGATTTGCTTTGCGAAAGGGCTGTTTGACTGCATCGCCTTCACAGCAAACGCGCACATATCCGCACATTCGCGATCAAGGCGAATGCACTCCGCCATCATTTTCACATCTTCTTCACTCAAGCACGCGTCAAAGCAATGATTGCACGCTTCCGTGCATTCAAGGCAAGCTTTGATGCATTCTTCATAAGTTGCGTTCATTGAAAAAACCTCCTTTTTTTCGTTGGTTGTACCCTTCCCTTTGGAATTTTTATCGAAACATGATAGAAGATTAAAAAACAATTAAACTATTTCAATCAACTGCCGATATAAAAAGTGAGCAGGGAAATCAAGAAGATTCTACCGCTCAACAGTCACACAAGGACGTGGGCTAAAAACAACTATATGGAGGTAGAAAAGGAATGATTATCAATCACAACATTTCAGCACTTAACACACATCGTCAGTTAACTGCTAACAACAATGCGGTATCAAGTTCACTAGAAAAACTTTCTTCTGGACTAAAGATTAACCGTGCAGGAGATGACGCAGCTGGACTTGCGATCTCTGAGAAAATGCGTGGGCAAATTAGAGGTCTAGAAATGGCTTCCAAGAACGCACAAGATGGTATCAGCTTGATACAAACTGCAGAAGGAGCACTTAACGAAACTCATGCAATCCTTCAAAGAATGCGTGAACTTTCTGTACAAGCATCAAACGATACGAATACAGCATCTGATAGAGATGAAATTCAAAAGGAAATTAGTCAACTTATTGAAGAGATTGATAGAATTGCCAACACTACTGAATTTAACACCAAAAATTTATTAAATGGTGCAAGTGGTTTAAGTGTAGGAGATGGTACACAAATTGGTTTGGCAAGTGCTGGTCCTAACACTAAACAAGGTACTTATAATGTAAATGCAAACGATGCAACCTTAGCTACTCATGCTGCTACTGAAACTGCAACTGGTGCGACTGCATCCGCAACGGTTGTAGGTGCAGGAACGTTAACAATTAACGGGATAGATATTGCTGTAGCAAGTACGGATACTTATCAAGATTTAGCGGATAAAATTAACGCAAGTGTTTCTGGAGTTGTGGCTGATTTTGAAGGTGAAGATAGTACTTTCCGTATTCGTAGTGCAGATGTAGGAGGTTCAGCTAGCTTAAAAGTTGCTGAGAGTGCTGACATAATTGCGGGAGTAGATTATACTGGTGACAATGCGTTAGAAACATCAGGTACTAATGCATCAGGTCTAACAACAAGTAATTTCGGCACTGGCGCAAGCTTAACTTATGATGGAAACAAAGTTACTGTTCATGGCGGTGACGCTGATGGTCTATCATTCGAACTTAGAGATAATACTGCAGCCACCACTATTACAGTGAATGGATCATTGAATTTCCATATTGGAGCAAACGAAGGTCAATCTATGAGCGTAAGTATTAATGCAATGGATGCAACCAATTTGGGAGTAAAGGGAATTGATGTAACTACGACTACAGGTGCTGAAAAAGCAATCACTGTAATTCAAAACGCAATTGATTCAGTTTCTGCTGAACGTGCTAAACTTGGAGCAGTACAAAACCGTTTAGATCATACAATTAATAACTTAGGTGCTTCAGCAGAAAACTTAACAGCTGCAGAATCACGTATTCGTGACGTTGATCATACCGAAGCTGCTTAAAGCAGTATGAGGTATAGTCGTCCTAACTGGTAACGGTTAGTGATTATGATCGGGTGAATTGCTGGAACCCCCTTAGAGCTTGTCTTACCACAACGAAGTCGGAAACGACAATCGTGAAGGTTTGAAAAAAGATGAGATTGGGCAATCAGCAGCCAAGCGCCTGTGGCGAAAGCCTGGCGAAGGTTCAACGACTAGGATATACCATCTAAAAGCTTTTAGCTCAAGATGATGAAATCCATAGGTGAACAAGGAAGTCGCAAACCCTTGGAATCCGAAGTGCCCGACCCCTACTAGATTGCTAGAGGGTGAAGATATAGTCTAGTCACTTGTGAAAGCAAATGTTCGCACGATGGCGAAAGAGATGATGGAGTTCACGAAGAACAACATCCTAACTCAAGCGGCACAAGCAATGTTAGCTCAAGCACAACAAAGCCCTCAAGGAGTATTACAACTTCTAAGGTAATGTTGTGAACGGGCGTCTAATCTGGTAACAGGTTAGAACATAACTGGGTGAATTGCTGGAACATCCTAAAGTGTCTTGTACCACAACGAAACTGGAAACGGTAAACGTGACGGTTTGAAAAACAAGACAATGAAACAATGGACAATCAGCAGCGAAGCTCCTGTAGAGAAATCTTGGAGAACGTTCAACGACTAGAATGTACTACCTAACGCGAAAAGCTACGGTAATGAGATTCGTAGGGTGATGAAAATCATTCGAAGTGCCCAGCCCCTATCAAACATATAGGGTGAAGATATAGTCTATTCTATGATCGAAAGACATAGCGGCAAAGCAAGCCAACCAAACTCCACAAGGCGTACTACAACTTCTTCGTTAATATTACATTTGAATGGGACTCTAGCTTTGCTAGGGTCTCTTTTGAATTTATTGAAAGTGAGGAAAAGAGATGGAAGAAAGGGTAAAGGTTATTCCATTATTCTTGGAAGGCGATACGTATAAGGTGAATATCGTAGTTTCTAATATAACAGAAAATGTTATGATTAATGGGACATGTAGAAATTCATATGTAGTCAGTATTCCGGAGTGGAGATGGTCGGTTGAAACAGGGGCATCTTTATGTCATGAATCTTATTGGCAAGATAATTTAAGAGACAATATAGATTATGCATTAGAAAAATATATTCCTGAAATATCTAAAAAACTTTCCAACATCAATATGAAAAAGATTTTTTAATCGAGATTTTTAGTGGCAATTCTGAAATTTAAAGATATTATTAAAACTTTTAAGGCTTGTTCTGTCCATTCCAACTTCATTTATAATTTACCTTGCTGAATCATTTCAATGACTTTTTCTGATGTGTAAGTTTTTCCATCCAATATGTCCTTTTTTGCTTGAAGTAATTTTTGTTTTAAATCCAGGTCGTATTCGATATCTTCTGAAACTGTTGTTTCCGGTTCTTCAATTAAAGAAAAGTGATACTTCTTTCCGTCTATTTCAATGACTGTTTCTCCATCGCTGATAATTTCTTTCATAACTTTTGCGATATTTCCGTCAAATTTTTTCATAAAAGCAGCCTCCTTATCCGAATGATGGCATTTTGGTCAGTCTCCACTACATTCAATTTCAACATTAATAGCCAATGATCCTTAATCAGGGTCAATGGCTGTTTTATTATGCATTCATTCAGTATTGGAAGTGAATGACCTTTGTATATTGAGACATTCGCACAATGGTTACAATACGAAAGAAAAATCAAATTCAAGGGTGGAATAATTGTTGAACTAATGAGCTTCCATATCTGTAGAATCGAGTGCATAAGTAAAGACTATATGTTTATTTCACTTTATATGATAACCTTAACATAAGTATCTTAAAAGGGACGGTAATCATGTTGAAGGATGTTAGTGATTGGGAACACATTGGTTACGGTGGTAAAAGTACGCTGGAAAAGGAAGAACTCAAGTCCCCAAATCAATTGAAATATTTAATTAAATATCCAAGAAAGGTTAAAGTTGGTGTTTCTTGGGAAGATATTACTGAATTTGTTGCAGCTCAAATCGGCACGATTTTCGGCTTAGAAATGATGAAGGTTGAAATCGTAATTAGAAATGGAAGAAGAGGTTGTTTGCTTCGGAATTTTGTCGATGAATTCGGAGCGAAAATGTATGAAGAGGGCGGTGTCCTTTTAACAAGTTTAGTTGAAGGATATAATGAATTACAAGAGTCCCGTTTAAAAAATATCGATCTTATTGACGCTGGATTTCAAATGATTAGCAAGCTTGAGTATTGGGCAACTATTAAAGAGCAGTTCCTTAATATGCTGGTTTTTGATATTCTTATTGGCAATCAAGATCGACATCCTTTTAACTGGTTAATTTTATATTTTGATACAGAAGTAAAATTTTCACCAATATATGATAATGGTGCTTCACTTGGCTTTCGATTTGAAGATGAAAAACTAATGGAAATGGTTTCAGATGTTGCAAAGCTGAATAAATATGTAAGAAATACAAAAGTAAAAGCTGGATTGTTTGAAAGAAAATATGTAAAAGCAAGGGATTTACTGGCATATATTCAAATTCATTATTCTAATGAATTAGCGAATAGTGTAAAAAGACTGAAGAATTTTGACTTGGATAGATATAAACAGTTCATTCAATCGCTTGAATTATTAAGTGAGGTACAAAAGAATTGGTTAAAGCTTATAGTACCATATCGAAGGGAAAAAATTTTGGAGTGGATTCAAAAGGAGGGAGAATGTTATGAGTGAGGTTAAAACACTTCTTGTTGTTTGGCAAGATGAAAATAGTCGCCTTTTTTATCATATAGGAACACTTTCCCATTATGATGATCACTATGAATTTGTTTATACATCAACACAATTTGGTAAACGAAAGCTAGGGGACGCTATAGAGCGTGGTTATATGATTCATCCAGCATTTCCAAAAATAGATAAAGTATATCGCTCAAAAACACTATTTCCAGCATTTGACCGGCGTATCCCATCGTCTGATCGTTCGGACTTCCATGCTATTTTGACTGATTTGGGATTAAATGAAAGTGCAAGTAAAATGGATATACTTCAAGCAACACGTGGACGATTAGCCAGTGATACGTACTCATTTGAACAGCCTCTTCGACTTGAAAAAGATGGAAAATTACATTCCAGCTTTTTTATTCATGGAATGCGCCATCAACATTTACCTGATGGATGGGCATCCAGGATAAATGAGAATAGTTCATTGAAGTTAATACAAGAACCAACAAACGATTATGATCCAAATGCAGTGGCTATTTACACAACGGGCGGAATAAAACTTGGCTATGTTCCTAACTTTTATAGTCAAGCAATCTTTTCCTTAATAGATAATGGTGCGTCACCTTTAGTTCGTGTCGTCTATTTAAACGAAAAGTCTCATTCGCACTGGTGGGTCAAAGTAGACTTTGAGTGTGAGGTACCTTTAGAACAAGGAATACAATCGGTTGAATTGGTTTCTGTTATGCAATAAAAGAAAGAAGTAGTGGCGAGATAATGATTAATTATTCACTATTTTAAAGCGTTAGATTAAAGTACATTTCTGTAGGATTGGATATAAACAAGTACTACTTTAAGGTTAGTTTTGATAGGAGTTCTTACAATTGTTGTGGTCGTCAAACACAGAAAAAAGTAACCGCCCAGCCGCGACCAACGGATAATGGGTAGTTACTTTTTCTGTAAATACTTAGATTTCTTGGTCAGCCGCTCTTGTTGCGGCATGTAGTTGCGCGACCGAGTGTTACAGCACTCGGTTCTTTTTTATCTTTATGTTATTCTAATGAAATTATACCCTGAACCCTTAGAATCTTCAAGAGTTAGAGATGAAATGCCATTCATAAAGGGTTAGAACGATTACTTCGAGTTTTTAGAATGCGAATGCTATGGTCGTCACTTTTGTTGTATATTGAAGGGTTTTTCCAAAACGGTTTTTAAACCTTTTACATTTCATTTTACTGTTGAAAGGATTATATAATCATTTACAAGGTCTTTCAATAATTTTAAGGATTAACACTCTCATGTGTCAATATAAATCATGATAAATGTCATCCTCACTATTATCCCAAACCACACCACCATCTCTAACAATAAATGTACAGTATTCCAATTAATGCTAAAATGAGGGCAGCAACGTTATAAGCAGGATGGGCGGTTGGCCATCTCCCAAAGAAGGGAGGTGGTAAAAATGACGGCATATAAAGCAATGATGGCGGCACTCGCTTCAAACTTAGTTTTGATAGGATTGCCAGTCATTAAGCTACAATTTTTTTATGGGAGGGGGATTCGGAATGATTAAGAAGTACAGCATGAGAGACACTTTAGACATTGCCGATGCTGCAGCGAAGGATATTGAGCAATGGTTAAAAACATTTGAGGAAACGATTGATGTCATGAATGTTGAGAACGATGAAGATTACCAACTGAAAGATATTGACCTATTGTGGATAAAGCAGAATCGAGACGGCAGCAAAAGGACAATAACGATTGAAGTAAAAGGCGATCGTTATTACAGAACAGGAAACTATTTCTTGGAGACAATCAGCAATAAAAAGAAAAATACGCCTGGATGTTTTATGTATACCGAAGCGGACTATGTTTTTTATTATTTTGTGGATGAAAAAGAGCTCCATGTCCTCCCGATGCCGAGAACGAGGGATTGGTTTATTAGAAATCTCCATCACTTCAAGGAAAGGGAGACTTCAACACCTGTCGGGGATGGGCATTATATTACTGTCGGGCGGCTGGTTAATCGAAACGAGTTGCAAAAACATGTCCAAGGGGCAAGAGTGTTAAAGCTGCCGTAACAATCCGGGTCGAGCCGTTTTCAGGCGGAAAGACGAGACCGGAATATATTGTTTCAAGTGATGCGGTTATACAAGCAAAATAAACAAACAACAGCTGTTCCTTTGTTCGATGATCCTGACAAAGGAACAGCTTTTTTACATGCTTAGCTCTTTGAAGTACGCAAAAATTTCCGGTAGCCGGCAAATGCCAAGGCGAAGCCTAGCAATGTATAAGCTAGCAGGATGAGCAATGCTACGCCAATGTTTACTCCACTTGATTGTTCCGAGACGGTAGACAGAAGAGCTTGATGTGTCCAATATTGGGGTAAAAATTTGCCGATCGTTTGAATGATGCCAGGCAATATTTCGTAAGGCATCCATAGGCCGCCAAGAATGGCACCTGCAAAGGCGATGATTTGCGTCATAACGATGCCGGTGTTTTCTGTTTTTGAGAAAACAGCAATCGCCAAACCCCAGGAGGTAACCATCACTGCAAGCAGGACGACGATAAGAAAGTAGAGAAATGGTTGAACAATCGTCATGTCATAGGCAATGATTCCGACAGCGGCTAATACAGCAATCTGTCCAATGACAATGGCAACGAATGGAAGCCATTTTCCTATGAAGTACCCGCCGGGCGTTAATGGGGTGCTGGCAAGGCGTGCGACGAATCCTCTTTCTCGGTCTTTCACGAAGCTGATCGTCATGGAAATGATAATAAATATCGAAAAAAAGACGCTAAAGCCTGTGATAATTTGATTGGCTACCGCTGTTTTATCTGGTGCATTTGAACTGAAAATTGCCATAAATCCAACAATAAAAATGATGGGTAAAAGCAGTGTCCAAAATAATAATGATTTGTCCTGCAACTGCTTTTTCGTTTCAATTTCTGCTACAGCCCACATTATTTTCACCTCTCCTTATGAAGCGTTATCGCGTAAAGCCGTTCCGGTTAATGAAAAGAAAACATCTTCCAATCGGGGTTGCATTAATGAGAGTTGAACTGGGATGATGTTTTGCTTTTTACAGCGTGTGGCAAGGTCAGCCAATGTTTCGAGCGGATTTGGCGTAGCTAGGATCCATCCGCCGTCTTTATGTTGAACGGTCTGCTCCGTGCCAAGCCAAGCTCGAGGAATATCGCCTTTAATAAATACCTCTGGTTTCGCATAGCGGCTGAGCAGTTCGGTTACGCTCCCTTGTTCAATCAACTTGCCATTGTCAATAAATGCGACATGATCGCAAAGGGTTTCGATTTCTTCCATATAATGGCTGGCGTAAATGATCGTTTTTCCTTGTTTTTTTAATGAGTGAATAAGTTGAAAAATATGCCTTCGGGATTGTGGATCGACACCGACTGTCGGCTCATCCATGATAACGATATCCGGTTCATGCAGAAGGGCGCAGCCAATATTGAGGCGCCGTTTCATTCCGCCGGAAAAAGTTTTTACCTTTGATTTTGCGCGGTCTGTTAATCCAATTTCATCGAAGACCGCTTTTACCCTGTGGGCAAGTTTTTGTCCTTTTAACCCGTAAATTTTTCCGTAAAAATTGATGTTCGCGAAAGCTGATAATGTTTCTTCCAAACATATATCTTGTGGCACGTAGCCAAGGGAAGTGTTCTTTTTCGAAAAATTTAGCGAGCCATTGTAATCTTTCACAATACCTGCCAATATTTTCATCAAGGTTGATTTTCCGGCACCGTTTGGGCCGACCAAACCGTAACAAACGCCGTCCGGGATCGACAGATCAATTGATTGCAATGCTTGAATTTTGCCGTACACTTTACTGACATTTTTTATTGTAATCATTCTTCATAGCACCTTCTTTCAATTCTGATTTCTGGCTTCTAACTAAATATGCTTCAGCTCATCGTTCAATTTCTTGAGAAGATTTTTGAAGTAAAGATAGAAACAGGTCCAGATGATCGCATATATGATAATAAACAAACCGATTCCAAATAGTACACTTTTTACATTGAAAGGAATCCATCCAATGGACGTCGCTAAAATAAAATAAGGAATAATTGTTGTGAAAAAATGGAGCCCTGTTTGCTGCGGTAAAGTTAGATTATGATTTTCAAAGTAAAGCGGTGAAACGGTGAAGAGCCACCCGCAAAAAATCGCACCTGCTGAATTTTTCATAAAAACGCCGCTGTCCAGCGTTTCATAGCCTCCAAAATAAATGGCTAAAAAGGTGATGACAATCGAAATAAATGCACCGAAAAAGATGCCAATCATGCTTCTGAATAAAAAGGTTTTCATTCGCCTTTCCTCCTGGTCATTTTCAATGTTTCTTTGATTTTGCCGACATAGTTCCGGGAGACATATTCTTTCGCACCGGATTTGAAGTAGACGCAAAGCGTTCCGTTGAATGAGGCTTCGAAATGGCTAAGTTCGTAAAGGTTTGCGATCACGGATTTTGACAGCCGGATAAATCGGTTTGGCGGCAGGATTTTTTCAAGTTCATACAATCTTTCTTTCACTTTAAATTCTCCGTCCGCTGTTACCGCAAGAACAGAATCGTCTCCGGAATAGAAGAAGTGAATCTCATTCGGTTTTAAAATATGCTGCATTTCTCCGCTTCTTCCAACGATGAACCTTGTTTCTTTTTCTTTTAAAAAATCTAGAATTTCTTTGATTGTGTCATCAACTTCACTACAGTGAATGGTAATCTTTGTTTCCTTGTAGGCAGGGTCGATATCGAGTGATATTTTCAATGCTTTCCCCCTCTGAGTTCGTCATACTGACCTCATTATATGTGCTATTGAGATTAAAGTCTGCATGGTTGAGATGAATCGTTGTTTTTTGAGAGCAACATACATTTAAAAGGCGGTCAAATGCTTGAAAATTAAGAAGGCAAGCAAATGGCTGAGTAAAATATATGAACAGAACCTGTAAACGAGAGGAAATCAAAAGAAGCAAAGGTGGGGAGTAAGAACGTGTAGGGATGGCGTTTTTATTTGTGGGGGATATTGAAAAAGAAAAAAACCCGAGCCATTACAACGATGGATCGAGTTTCGGACTAAAGTGATTAATCAAGATCAGCGGGATACACGCCATTTTCGTCGTGGATTTCGCGGCCGCTTAGCGGTGGGTTAAATACACAAATCATTCTCGCATCCTCGATGCCGCGCAGCAAGTGCTCATCATGTTTGTCTAGTGCATAAAGCGTATTGGCCTTAATCGTATGTACTTTGTTATCGCTAAGTGTCACAACTTCTGCATGTCCTTCGATGCAGTAAACGGCTTCAAGATGATTTTTATAGTGAATATGTGTTTCCGTTCCTGCACGGATCATCGTTTCATTGACAGAAAAGCCCATGCCATCCTTTTTTGTTAAGAGACGATAGCTTTCCCAGTTGCCCCCATCGACATGATGCTCCGTTCCCCTGACTTCTTCAAGTTTTACGACTTTCATTTGCTTCAGCTCCTTTTTTTATAATGGTAAGGAACGGATGGATAAATCACAACAAGCATGAAACAGGATATCACCTAAAATAAGTGTGTGGCATACGGCATATAAAGCAGGTGTCTACCTTTTCTTAAAATGGCTCCCCTAAGCTCCCCTAAGCTCCTCTAAGCTCCGAATCAAAAAAGAAGCACAGGCCCCACCGCAGGCGGAGCTGTGCTTCTTTTTAAAAGTTAGAAAAGTATAAATTTGTTTCTTTGTTCCATTTATGACGGCACACCGACGACTGCTTTCACTTCCAAATATTCTTCAATTCCGTACTCGCCCCACTCACGGCCGATGCCGGATTGTTTATAGCCGCCGAACGGTGCAGAAAAGTCTGAGGCGCCGCTGTTAATTGTGATCCTGCCTGCGCGAATGGAAGAAGCGACCTTTTGTACCGTTTCTTCGTCTTCTCCAACGACATAACCTGCCAATCCGTAAATCGTATCATTGGCGATTTCGATGGCTTCATCTAAGTTATCATAAGCGATGATTGACATGACAGGCCCGAAGATTTCTTCTTGGGCAATAACCATATCATTTTTTACATCGGTAAAAACAGTCGGTTTCACGTAGTATCCTTTTTCGAAGCCTTCAGGCTTTCCGGTTCCACCGGCAACGAGTGTTGCCCCTTCTTCCATGCCTTTTTCAATATAGCCTTGCACACGTTTGTATTGTTTTTCGGAAATAAGCGGTCCTAGGGCGCTTTTGGCATCTTGTGGGTTACCAACAGGATAATGAGGCAAAATTTCTTTCACGGCTTCAACGAACTCATCAAGTTTTGATTTTGGAACGAGTGTCCGGGAAGCCAATGTACACACTTGGCCTGAATTAAAAATAACATTCGAAACGGCAATTTTTGCTGCTTTTTTCATGTCGTAGTCATCAAGAATGATCATTGGTGACTTTCCGCCAAGTTCGAGTGCCACTTTCTTGATTGTTTTTGCTGCATTTTCGGTTACCTTTTGGCCGACGGCACCGGATCCTGTGAATGAAACAAAGTCAATATCAGGATGGGAACTGATCCCGTTTCCGACGACTTCTCCTGTACCATTGACAAGGTTAAAGACGCCTTTTGGTAAGCCGGCGGCTTCGAAGATTTCAGCAAGAATAATGGCAGCAAACGGCGTCATTTCTGACGGTTTCAACACAACCGTACATCCGGCCGCAAAAGCACTTGCGAGTTTTGTAGATGTCTGGTTTGTCGGGAAATTCCACGGCGTAATGAGCCCGCTCACACCAATTGGCTCTTTGCGTATGACCGTATTCCCGCGTTTTTCTGTAAACTCGAAACTTTCAAGGTCTTTTGCCGCTTGGCGGAAATGAGCCAAGCCCATATTGTAATGTGCTTTTTCGCTTAATGTAAGTGGGGCGCCCAGCTCTTGTGTAATTGTTTCAACGATATCCTCTTTACGTTTCTCATATTCATCTGCAATCCGGTTTAACAGCTGAATCCGTTCTTCTTTTGTCGTTTCGGAAAATGAAGGAAAAGCAGCCCGGGCCGCTGCAACGGCTTTATCTAAATCCTCTTTTGTCCCGTCGCTGATTCGTCCGATGACTTCTTCAGTTGCTGGATTAATGACATCAATCGTCTTTGAACCAGTTGACTCAACCCATTCACCGTTAATAAAATGTTTTAAGCAGTCACGCATAAGCAATACCCCTCTCATATAAAATAATTCTTTCTCCACTCATTTTACCACTGTTCTGAATTTAATGTCATTAAGAAAACATTTTGTTCATTATACTAAAATTTGCTACAATCATGCTATCCGGCGGGACAGGAGTGTCTTTTTTGCTAAAAATACGAAGTATCTTTGTTTTATTGCTGATTGGCGGTGTATGGTATGTTTATGGCGAAAATTTCAAGCTTTCCGATTTTCAAAGCATTTATGAAGAAATTCATTCAGACGTAAACCAAATCATAGAAAATCCTGAAGTGCAAGCTACGGTTGTTACGGTAGGGGAACAAGTCCAGCGATGGTTTGATGAATTGAAAGGGAAGCTGGAAGATAACATAGAGACGCAGCCAAAGGCGAAAAAGCCGGATCTTGAAGAGCCTTCCAAGCAATCGTTTTCTGTTCATAATATTGAAATTGGCGACAGCCGCTCAGAAGTTGAGAAGCAGGCCGGTTCAGCAAAGCGCGCTTCGTTAAATGAATACGGAGTGGAATGGGTTGCATACCACGACAACTACCAAAACTTTTTCATGGCGGCTTATAATGAGGAAAATAAAGTAGCTGGTTTATACACAAACCAAGACTTGCTGGCATCGACATTGGATATCACTTTCAAAAGTTCTCGGGAATCCGTTCGCGCAACGGCTAGCGAGCCGCTCGAAAGCATACAAAAAGGGCTTGTCTCTTATAAAGTACAAAACGACCAAGAATACGATACATTTTTAATTGACAATAATTATGTCACAATCTTTTATGATAAGCATGAAGACAACAGAGTGACAGCAATCCAAATTATAAGCGGTGAACTCGAACAGCAAAAAGAAAAATTCTTTACAGATCCGAGCCCCGAGCTAAAAGAAGGCTTTGAATACCAATTATTCGATCTTACGAATGCTGCTAGAGTGAATCACGGCCTGTCTGTTCTTGATTGGGATGAATCAGTACGGGAAACAGCACGCGGCCATAGTAAAGATATGGCTGGAAACCATTACTTTAGCCATACAAATCTTGAAGGGCAATCTCCTTTTGATAGAATGGCGGAAGATGGCATTGCTTTCAGTATGGCTGGAGAAAATCTTGCAATGGGACAAGTAAGCAGCATTTTTGCCCATGAAGGTTTAATGAACTCTCCCGGCCACCGTGAAAATATATTGCAAAAAAATTATGAACGGCTTGGCGTCGGTGTCGCATTTAACGAAAAATCACAGCCGTTTTATACTGAAAATTTTCTAAAAAAGTAGAGCGGACAACATTTTCAACGTTGTCCGCTCTATTTGCTATGCATTGACCTCAATTTTTACTTGCTCGACGATTTCATGCACTTCATCCCGCGACATTTTTTCCTTGCCTTTCGATAGGGCGTTTAATGTGCTATGGGCGAGGCTGAGGGGGATTTTGCAAAATAAAAGAATGCGCCGATCTTTAATGTCTTTAATATAGTTATCAGCTTTCTCCAGGTTTTGTCTTGCATATTGAAACATATCTTCACGGCTCCAGCCTTCTGGAATAAAATTCACGCCACGTTCGCTGTCTTCGTCTTGATTGCGCAGCATATTAACAGCTTGGAGGCCTCTTCCAAATGCTATCGCTAATTCTTGATCAGTGTTCGTGTTATCATACCACTTCCACAAGTCAGATAACATACATCCGACCAATCCAGCAACATAATACGTATATTCATCCAAATCTGCTTTTGTTTTGATTAGAAAGTCCAGGTTAACCCACTTTGCCATCCCTTCTGCCATTTCACTTGTGGAACTCTTTACCTTTGATACGATTTCTGACGGACAAAGGCGAAGCCAGTCCCCGAGGCGTTGTGTGACGTCAGGAAGGACAGTGCGGTAAGGGCGAATCAATGAGGCGTATGCTTCTTCATCAAACGGTTTTTTTAATAGCTGGCTGATCGATAATAGCAGCTGATGTTTTGCTTCGCCTTCAAGCGATTCATGATCTTCGATTTCATCAATCGCCCGCATACATAAATAAGCAGAAGCGACGGTATGTTTCAGGTTGGATTTCAAACAGTTTATTGGTATAAAAAAGGTGCGGCTCGTTTCTTTTAACATTTTCATCGATTCTTTTTGCAAATCGCTTACTTTACTCATTTTTCTCCTCCTTATGAAGTCCGCACTTCAAATAGGCTCGTTATACTTTATTCTACCATAAAAGAGAGGAATTATTTTGTTTAAATAGAAAAACTGGTAAGATTAGAAAGGGACGAAGGGGGAGTGTCGTTTGAATAAGGTTGTGTACTGGATCATATGGGGCTTCGCGGCAATTTCTGTCAATGTTTTTGTCATTCCTTTTGCGACAGTGACAACGGAAGACAGCTTGCTGCCTGTTCTATTAATTATCCTTTTGTGCAATTTAATTACTGTCCAATTGTTTGTAGCAGCATTAAGAGAAAATACACAACGATTTATCATTGGCATCGTCATCGCTTCGGTGTTGGTGCTATCTCTATTTTTCGTTTTCCAAAAAATAATGATTCAGCTTGCCATTATTCTTCTGATTATTAGCCTACTTGCAGGTGCGATTTTATTTATAGTTGAAGTGTTCAGCAAAGCTTGGCAGAACAATTGATGCATTTATTGTAAAAAGGAAAAGAAAGGATTGGGTTGCGATTTATCAATTAATGAAAAAGTTTTTATTTAAACTTGATCCAGAAGAAATCCATGAGCGTACGGTTGCAGCGTTAAAGCTTGCTGAAAAAACGGGTGGGTTGGGGCTGCTTCGATCCGTGTACCAAGTCAGCGATCCAAGCCTAGAATCAAATTATTGGGGACTCTGTTTTCCAAATCCAGTCGGCCTTGCGGCAGGTTTTGATAAAAATGCAGGGGTGTATCGTGGGCTTGCAGCGATTGGATTCGGGTTTGTTGAAGTGGGAACCATTACCCCGGTCGGCCAGCCTGGGAACGAAAAACCGCGCTTATTCCGGCTCGTTGAAGATAAGGCGATCATTAATCGAATGGGGTTTAACAATCATGGGGCTGATGAAGCGGCAAAAAATTTAGCTGAATATCAGCGTGCAAACGTGCCCATCGGCGTAAATATCGGCAAAAATAAAGGAACGCCAAATGAAGAGGCATCAAGCGATTATGAAAAATGCCTGGAAAAATTGTACGCTTACGGCCATTATTTTGTTATCAATGTCAGTTCACCGAATACGCCCAACTTGCGCGATTTGCAGGGAACGGAAGAGTTGAGGCAATTAATTAAAGGCATTCAAAAAAAGAAAACTGAACTGGAGCAAAGTGGAGCAAAGGCGAAGCCGATTTTATTAAAAGTAGCGCCTGACATGGCAGATGAACAGATGCATGACATTGTCCATCTGGCGGTTGCCGAAGGGTTGTCCGGCATCATTGCAACAAATACAACATTATCGCGCGAAGGGTTAATAAATTCTAATAAAAAAGAAGCGGGAGGTCTTAGCGGAAGGCCATTGACGGAGGCATCAACAGCTTGGATAAAAGAGATTTACCAAGAAGTAGGGAGCCGCGTCCCAATCATCGGTGTTGGCGGGATCTTCAATGGGGATGACGCCTATGAAAAAATTCGCGCAGGTGCAAGCCTTGTCCAAGTGTATACCGGGATGATTTACGAAGGCCCAGGCATTATGAAAGCGATAAATAAACGTTTAATCCAATTGCTGAAGCAAGATGGCTTTACAAATATTCGTGAAGCCGTTGGGGTGGATCATTAAGAAGGAAGCGGAGCAATCGCTTCCTTCTTCTATTAATTAAACGCCATCCGGTTTTTCATAAAATACATAGAGCTGCGGCTTCTCCAAATCATCGATAATATAAGCATCATTTTTTACTTTTCTGAGCTGGTTATACATCGAAAAATCGCCCGCAGCGCCGCCAATTAGGAATGCGGATACGACAATGAGCACACCGTTGTTAAGCCAAATGCCAATGATAAAAGGCAAGAGGCCTGTCACCCAAAATGGGAGGAGAAGCGCTTTTTTCATTGCGTGATTTTGAATCATTTTTTTCGTTCCGGCGTAGGCGACACCCAGTTCGCGGTTAATGCCGTAAACAAGGTCGTTCCAGCTAGCCTTTCCCCACATCATAAAGCCGAGTAAATGGCAACACTCGTGAAGGATAATGCCGGCGATATACAAAACAATAAATAAGAGAAAATTAGTCAAGGTTATTTTAAAGATGCTTTCTGTATGGATCATTGATGCAATGATGGCGCCAAAAAAAATGGCAAGAACAGAAACGACGAGCACTAAAATGTGCATTTTTTTCATTTCGAATGTAATCGTTTTATCGGGATCGCGTGGCAAATCCATTGAAGAGTCTCCTTTTTCAAATCTTATTCCATTATATCAATCCCGTATTTATTGTGTATACAGCTTCTAACGTAATTTTTGTATCCGAAAATTATCATAAAGCAATTGCCAATTTTGCGGGAAGGGATAGCCAAGAACCCAATAGCTAATCCCGCGTAGGCCATAGTCTTTGACTAAATTAAACTTCGCCTGGGCGCTGCGGGCATCCTCAAACCAAACTTCATGTGTACGGCCTTGGCTGTCTACATACCGATAAAATGGCGTTTGGGATGTTTCATCAAATTGGATCGTTGCACGATGTTCGTTCGCACGGCGGATTGCCTCCTGCATATCAAATGTTTCCGCTTCTCTTCCTTGAACATGGGGAAGAAGCCAATCACGGGCATAGAGCTGGAAGCCCATCAAGATTTTATTTCTTGGAATAACAGTGACTGCATAATCAAGGACGCGCTTGATTTGGTTCAGTGGTGAAATGGCTTGCGGAGGCCCAAGGCGATAGCCCCATTCATATGTCATTAAAATGACGAAATCAGCGATTCGGCCGTGTGCGGGATAATCATGGGCTTCATACAAAAGCCCCTTTTGCTCTCCGCTCGTTTTCGGAGCAAGGGCTGTTGAGAGAAAGTAGCCTTCTTGGTCCATGCGTGATCTAGCACGTTGAAGAAATTGATTGTAAAGCTCACGATCAGATGGAAGGACGTTTTCAAAATCAATATTTAAGCCGCGGTAACCCTTTCTTTTCATTGTATTTACAATGTTCGTTAGTAATGTATTTTTCAAATCTGTGCTTGAGAGGATTGTATGAGCTAGCTTTGAACCAGGATCTCTTGCGGTGAAATTTGTGATACACATCATTGGAATGACTTGCGCGGCTTGAGCGGCTTGAATCGTTGCGGCATCGTCCAAATCGCCAAGTGTGCCGTCTTCTTTAAAGCTGTAGCCAAAAGGGCAAACGTAAGTTAAAAACTGGCCAACTTCACGTACTTCATTGCCTCCGGCTGCTCCAAAATGAATGGTATACGCATTAACATCGATCGTTTGTTTAGGAAAAGGAATGACCAAATTTGTCCCGGGATAAATAAGATTTGGATTTTGAAGGTTATTGGCTTGAATGATTTGATCAACTGTGATGCCGAAACGTTGCGCGATCGACCATAACTGATCGCCGGGCTGTACCGTATAGATTCGGGGAGGTATCACAATAACCATGCCCGGATAAATCCTTTCCGGATTAGATATTTGGTTCGCTTGTATGATGGACTGGATCGGCACACCATAGCGCTGTGCAATTTGCCATAATGCCTCGCCAGAACGAACCGTATGTTGGATGGCGAAAGAAGGGATAAGAATGGATTGCCCGATTAACAATTGATTAGGATCGGGGAGTTGATTAATGGCAATCAGCTGTGAAAGATTAACGCGGTATTGCTGTGCGATCTGCCATAATGTTTCCCCTCTATTGACTACGTGAATCAGCATGTTAGACCTCCCGAAAATAATTGTCGTATAAAACTATATGCCGTTAAAGCAAACATAAAACT
>NZ_QCZG01000026.1 GCF_003097615.1 Pueribacillus theae | reverse complement strand
CCATATGTGGATAATTATAAATTCCCTATAAAACAGCAAAGTTTCAAAATTTACTCCTCAGAGCTGTGATGAAGAGGACGCACTTGATCTTTTAGAAATATTATTGCAGCAAATTGGGAATGTAACGATTTCTGGACGCTACTCTGACCCCATTCATGCTTTGAAAGCCATTGAGAAGATGGAAGTTGATCTTGTTTTCCTTGATATCGAAATGCCCGGACTTAAAGGAACGCAAGTTGCTAGAGAAATAAAAAACATGACTCCCCAACCAATGATCGTGTTTACTACCGCTTACTCAGAGTATGCCGTTGAAGCATTTGAAATTCAATCAGATGATTACTTATTAAAACCGTTTACATTGGAAAGATTGCAATTGTCCATCACACGTATGGAGACACGGACTTCAGAACGTCAGTCCTTTCAAATGGATGACACCCCGACTTCTATTCAGTGTATGGGAGGATTTTATCTCCATATACTCGATGGCAAAAAACGCACACTAGCATGGAAAACAAATAAAGAAAAAGAGGTGTGCGCCTTTTTGATTTATCATCGTGATAAGCCTGTGGATACAGATGTCATCATTGAAGAAATTTGGCCAGAGTATGATTTGAAAAAAGCGAAAAGTTATTTATATACTTGCTTATCTTATTTGCGAAAAAGCCTGCTGGAAAATGGATTTCCGGCAAAAATAAATAAATTCGGAAAAGGGTTTACCTTTTTCGCAAATGGTTTGAAGAGCGATGAGGAAATGTTTACAGAAATATTGCAAGAAATTATATCAAAAGACAACTTGAATGGTAAGATATACCGTCAAATGAACGCCTTGTATAAAGGGGAGTACATGGAAGGCTGTGGGTATCAATGGGCGGTGAGCAAGCAAATTGATCTAAAGAAATTGTATATTCGTGCATTGCGTAAGTTTTACGAATATTTTAAGAATCGCAATGTGGCGATGGCAGAGGAAAGCCTGCAACGTGTTTTGACGATCACGCCTGATTCAGAGAAGGATGGAAGAGAACTTATTCAGTTATATATGGAATCTGGAAAGAGGAATGAAGCATTGAATGTTTACAAGCAATTAGAGCAAGTTGTTCACAATCATTTGGGCATTGAACTTGAGAATGAGACATTGCAGTTATATAAACAAATGAATTTACATTCATACCAATAAGAGAAAATTATGAAAAAAAAACTAGGATCAGCAGCCATTACATTTATTATATTCATATTGATCTTTACAGTTCTTTATAAGGTGTTTGCATATGGGACGAAACAAACCCCTAAAGCGGAAGCGGGCTATTTAGATCTTACAAACTGGGACTTTTCAACAGATGCACTTGTTCCTTTAAATGGGGAATGGGAATTTTACCCGAAGCAGCTCTATTCTTTTGATGATCTTTTATCCCATCCAGACAAACTAGATTCAGAGAAAATCAATGTGCCTGGAAACTTTTATAGCAAGATGCAATCATTAGGCGTGGCTACATACCGGCTGCATATTAAGGTAAATCATGTCGATCAAGTGTACGGGTTGAAAACCTCATCGATTCGACTGGCCAATCGTGTGATCGTTAACGGTAAAACAATTGGAGAAAGTGGGGAAACGGCGTTAAAAAAGGATTATAAAGCGGAAAACAAGCCCTATGCAAGCTATTTTAATTTACAGCCGGGATGGAATGACATCATTGTTCAAGTTGCCAATTATGACTTGCGAGGAATGGGTGGCATCAATGGTTCCATTTATTTGGGCTATGCCGAGCAAATTTCTAACCTGCGTGATAAAGCACTTGCCTATGATTTGATTATCGTCACATCCTTTCTCATCATGGGGTTGTATTTTGTCGGTTTATACTCACAGCGCAAAGAAGATTACACGCTTGTTATTTTCGGACTCATATGTATTTTTTCCGCAATTTATATAGCAACGAGTGGAGAAAGAGTACTTTATGATATTTTTCTTAACATTCCTTTTTGGCTTTATTATCGGATACAGATGCTTTCTTTAATAGGGGCTGGGATGGGATTCTATCTCTATGTTTATACAGCGTTTCGCCCTTATTGTTCAAGAACAACCGTTTATGGTGGATTGGTCATCGGGATCATCTTAGGAATACTGGCTGTTAGCATGGCCAGCTACCTTTATGCAGGTGTATTTTTGCCAATTTTAACGGCATTCGTTACAGTATCATTACTGTATGCTACTTATGTCTTCCTATTGGCGGCTCTTCATAAAGTAGCTGAAAGTATGTATCTGGTGATTGGGGCGATTTCTTTAATTGCTTATGCATTGATTCAAACGGCGAATGCTTATTTTGCCACACCTGTTTATAAAATGGTCCCTTTTGAACCTTTCCTTTTTCTGTTAATGTTGGCATTATTGATGTCACTAAGGTTTTCGAATGACTACCGGAAAATCCGGGAACTCTCTGTACAATTGCTCAAAGCAAATAAATTGAAAGATGAGTTTCTTGCAAGAACGTCTCATGAGTTTAAGTCTCCATTGCACGGTATTAAGAATATTTCAAGGTCGATGCTAGACAATTCGTTTTATCCTTTGCACAATGAACAGCGTGAAAGAGTACAACTGATCACAAACATCACTGATCGACTTTCACAGTTGGTATACGATATATTGGATTTTTCCAAGCTTAAAGAGGGAGAGTTAACCGTTAATCCAGTTCCAGTTGATGTTCACTTTGCTGTCGGTGTTCACTTGCGCATTTATTCCTTTCTAGCCATGGATCGGAACATTCGCTTAGAGAACCATGTCCCTGACCGATTGCCGTATGTGTTTGCTGATGAAACCCGTTTCGGTCAAATTATCGGCAACTTGCTCGATAATGCTATTAAACATACCGAGAATGGAGTCGTAGACGTACAAGCGAAAGAGCGTAACGGAAAGATTGACATTTCCGTTCATGATACGGGTGAGGGGATGGATGAGGACGAGCTACCGTTTATTTTCGAGCCTTTTCGTACACTTGATTCCTCGATGGAAAGTCGTAGTATCGGCTTAGGCTTATCGATTGTCAAGCAGCTTGTTGAACTTCAAAATGGTGAATTAACGGTTTCCTCTATTAAAGGGAAGGGAACGACGTTTACGTTCACTCTTCCGATCGCAAAAATCAAGGATAAGCCGAATAAAAATTATAAGAACTCCAGTCAGATTATAAAGCAACCAGAGTACTCGTTTCCCACGCCTTACGATTTGGATCAGAATGGGAAATATACCGTTTTGATTGCTGATGACAACTTTTCTAATTTGAAAATATTAATCGATACGCTTCAATCGATCGATTGTAATGTCATTGCTGTACAAAACGGTATTGAGGCAATGGAGATCATCAATCAGTCGAAATCAATCGATTTAGCCATTTTGGATTTGATGATGCCGGGAATGTCCGGTGACGAAGTTTGCCAAGCGATACGAACAAAGTATACTTTAACAGAGTTCCCTGTTCTCATGGTCACTGCCGCCATTCAACCGCATGACAAAGTGGCTGCATTTGAGGCAGGAGCCAATGATTTTTTGCCAAAGCCATTTGACTTGGATGAGTTGAAAGCAAGAATCAGTAGTTTGCTTGCGATGAAGGAATCTTTCAGCAAAGCACTTGATCTAGAAGTGGCTTTCTTGCAGTCGCAAATCAAGCCGCATTTTCTGTATAACGCCTTGAATAGCATTGTAGCTTCAAGTTATACAGATGTCGAAAGATCACGAAAATTAACTACGAATCTAGCGGATTATTTACGTGGAAGCTTTCAGTTTAGTAATATTCAAAAACGGGTGTCCTTTAAACAGGAGTTAAACTTAATCAAAACCTACGTTGAGATCGAAAAAGCACGTTTCAGGGATCGTATTCGTGTAGAATATGATGTTGAGGAAAAGATGCACGATGTCAATTTACCACCGCTTTTAATTCAACCGCTCGTTGAGAACGCCATCAGGCATGGCATTGGAAAGCGAGTCGAAGGTGGGACGGTGAAAATCAAGGCCTATAGGCAGGACGGCTATGATTGCATTGAGATTGAGGATGATGGTGTGGGTATGTCGGAAGAGCAAATAAAAGCCCTATATGAAGAACCGACTGCACAAAAAGGGGTGGGGCTAAAGAATATAAATAGCCGGCTGAAATATGAGTATGGATCAGGGCTAGATATTCAAAGCAAGAAAGAAATGGGAACGAAAATTATTGTACCCATTCCTTGTGAATGAGCGTAAAAGCACCTAAAAATTGAAAAAAATAGCTGATTAACCGGATTTTTTGTCGTCAAAGCGATAAGAAATCTGGTTTTTTAAGGTTTTTTTAAGGTCTAGGGTCGTATCATGTTTAAAAAAAGGAGAGGATTGGGGGATGATTATAAAGTGAGACTTCCATCAGTGGGGGCTTAGGCCCACAGGAAGTGGTCATGCAGACGTTGCCACACGATGTGGCGTTCTTAGTCTGCGAACCCATTGACCCACTGATAGCTAGCGAAACTTATCGGGGTGTTAGGATCCGTTATTCCCCAATTAAACTTCTTCGATTTTTTCAAGTCTTGAAGTGGGGGTCTTGTCCGGCATTAGGACCTAGCCCTTCAGCTTTTCTGATGACGGACGGTTGCACCGGGATAAATTTAAGGAGGGTGCAAATTTAAGATTGTCATTCTCAAATTGATGCTAAAAGACAAGGGGATTATTCATGATCAAAAATTCGAATAACATTGAATTTTGGAAAGGTCAATTGTTCGAGCTTCAAACCGCGGATAGAGAGATCTTTTTCACACAATTAATTAAGAATGGTGATGCCAGTCTTCTTATTCAACGACCTGTGAATAGAAAGAACATGTTTATGCCTATAACGAGTAACTTGCCCATAACGGTCTACTATTATGATGATGAACAGCAGGGGTTGTATACATTTGAATCAAACATTGAATTATATCAAAACAGACAGGTAGTGATGGGTAAACCATCCGTCGATTCTATAAAAAAAGCGGAGAGGAGACGTTATTTTCGGGTACAAGTAGGGGTGGAAATGCGTTTATGCTTGCAGTCTCCAGACAACTCCAGTGAAATTGAATACACGACGCTTCTTACTCATGACATAAGCGGAGGAGGACTCTCTTTTCTTTATCCAGATAAATTGGTTGAAAAAGGAGATTTAGTTGTAGGGACTTTACACTTGAAAACAAAAAATGATCAAAAAAAAATAGGGTTCAACGGCAAAGTAGTCAATATGATAAAACTACAAAATAAATTTTTTAGAATTTCATTAGAGTTTATTCAAATGAAAGAACCAGTGAGAGCGGACATGATAAAATTTTGCATGACTAAACAAATTGAATTACGTAAAAAACTGAAACACTATTCAATTTAAAAAATACGATTAACTGGATTTTTTGTCGATAAAACGACAGGAAGTTTGGTTTTTTTAAGGTTTTTTGTCGTATCATCTTAGAAAATGGAAAGAAATGGGGGTTTTTTATGTTCTTAGCAGCATGATGGTGCAAAATTTTAACAGATTAGTAGTTTAAATTTACCATCTTTAGGGCTGAGACCGCTTAGTCGTTTTTGGCATCTATCGTAATTATAAAATTGTATGTACTCATCCACCCTCATACTTATGTAAATAATACTTCTCACATTCCTCTTGACCAAAAAATAAATAGGTGGTAAATTATCGAAAATATTCTAAAGGAGGGAGTTTTTATGACATCTCATATAGCGAAGGAGAGAGCGAAACTTACAAAAACAAGCATTATCGATGCTCGAACGCTGGAAACCTCAAATAAAAGATTAGCTGAAATACTAAAACCCGGAATGACTGTACTTGACGTTGGTTGTGGCACAGGGGCGATAACTTGTGGGATCGCAGAAAAGGTAGGTTCAAGGGGGCGTGTGATTGGGGTTGACAATAATCCGCAATTAATAGAAAAAGCACGCCAAAACTACAAGGACGTTCCGAGATTAACGTTTGAAATTCAAGATATATATGACCTTCCCTTTCAAAATCAATTTGATATTGTAACTTCTTCAAGGGTCCTTCAATGGCTGTCTAATCCACAAAAGGCTTTAAATATGATGGTACAGGCCACAAAAATAAATGGCTTTGTTCTAGTCCTTGATTATAACCACGACAAAATAGTTTGGGAACCAGAAGTGCCGAAAAGTATGCAGCATTTTTATGAGTCCTTTTTACGTTGGCGTTCTGAGGCTGGTATGGATAATGCAATTGCCGATCACCTTCCGGAGATGTTTAAAGAAGCAGGCTTAATTAATGTAAAAATAACTCCCCAACATGAAATGGCCGAAAACTCAGATGAAGAGTTTCAAACTCATATTACCATTTGGGCAGAAGTTGCTCAGTTTAAAGGAATCCAGATGGTTAATGACGGATTTATTAGTGAAAAAGAAAGGGCACAGGCTGAGGAAGACTTTCGAAGATGGATAAATGAACGTGCTAAATCACAAAAGATGTATTTATTAGCAGTAGAAGGTATGAAGAAATAATTAGTATTGGCTCATTGAAAAAATAACCCAATCAAATATCATAAAAGAGCATGTTTTGAACAATCTCTTCTTCAAAATATGCTCTTTTGTATTTTTTTCCTGTAATTCCTTCATCTTGATTTTAAACCAGGCTCACTGGAGTCAGATCCGAAATGAGTAAACGGCATTTAATCATTTTCTTTATCTCTCTTTTTGGGGCAGTTCATCTATTTCTTTCGGTACGGCACGGTAAACAAACAACGCCATGATGATCGCTGCGATGGATATAGCAAAAGCAATGAAATATACGAGTTCAACACCAGCCACCATCGCCTGATTGATTGTGGCAGGGTCCTGTGGATTATTCGTATTTTGCAAAAAATGAAGTTGCCTTGCATTCATGATACTGATAAACACTGAAACGCCAATTGCTCCCGCAACAGGCTGCAATGTCGTCATGACTGCAGTTCCATGTGGATACAACCGTTTGGGCAGCTGATTTAATCCATTTGTTTCTGCAGGCATCATGGTTGCCGAAACAGCTAACATTAATAAGATATATCCAACGATGATGACCCATAGAGGTGTGTCGATATTTAATCTGCTCATCATAAACATCGTTCCACTTAGAACAATGGTTGCCGGAACCATCAAAACGCGCGGTCCAAATTTGTCAAAAAGATGGCCCATAAACGGCGACATTGCCCCGTTCAGTATGCTTCCTGGCAATAAAACTAACCCCGCTGTTGCCGCAGTTAAAGCTAATGGTCCCTGCATATAAATCGGTAAAATAATTTCTGAAGCAAACATCGCCATGATAATAATTAAAAACATCAAAACCGCGTGTGTATACATTGGATATTTAAAAACCCTTAAATCCATTATTGGTTCCTCAAGCTTTAATTGTCTCATTGAAAATAAAACGATGCCAATGATTCCGGCAGTTATCGCGATATATACATTTGGGCTAAAGAATCCAGCTTCACTTTCCCCTGCAGCACTGAATCCATAAATAACTGCTCCAAACCCAATCGTTGAAAAAATAAGTGATATGATATCAATCTTCGGCCGGGTAATCTCTGAAACATTGATGAGGTACTTATAAGCAAATGCGATTGAGAATAAAGCAAATGGGATGACGGTAATAAATAAATAACGCCAACCTAAATATTCAACAATAATTCCTGACAGAGTTGGTCCAATGGCAGGAGCAAACATGATAACAAGGCCAACGATCCCCATAATTTTGCCACGTCTATTTGGTGGGTAAATTAATAAAAACACATTAAATATAATGGGCATAAGCAAGCCTGTTCCAATTGCCTGGGTTAACCGCCCAACTAACAAGATCGGAAAAGTTGGTGCAAAAGCACTGATCGTCGTTCCGATGGTAAAAACAATCATGGTGCCTAAAAATAATTGTCTGGTAGTGAACCATTGCAGTAATAAAGCGGAAATCGGAATCACAATCCCCATGACTAGCATGAAACCTGTTGCCATCCATTGAACCGTTGGCAACGAAATATTAAATTCATGCATCAATGTTGTAAGGGCAATATTCAGTAACGTCTCGTTCAATATTGCAAAAAAAGTACCGATGATTAATGAAAGCATTATTGGCATCACTTTTACATTGGGATCGTCTGCCAAAAATTCATATTTTTTTGGTTCATGACTATCTTTCATTTACGAAAAACTCCTTCTGTCTACATACGTTGAACAAAAGAATTTTAAACACAGTTTGTTTGAGTTTGGCAAAGATGCATTCAAGACACTTCGAGGCCTTCCGAGCGACTGAAAGCAAAAGCAATATTGACCGCTCTTCGGTTCCCTTCGTTTAGCTATCCAAACTCAAAGGACTGCTATTAAAATCTTTTGTTCATTTTATATAGGTTATTTAATATAAAGTAAGTTGAATTTGTGTGAGAAATGTTGTGTGAGAAGTAGACGGAAAAAGAGGAATGCGCAATTGATTGAAGAAGAATATCCAAAAAAACAGCTTTCTATAATCAGTGTACGCAATTTAATGCTTAAGAAACAAAAAGGAGGAGACGTGTCTCCTCCTCTAATCGTCCATATAGAGTTTTCTTAAAACAGACAGACCCATTCCGAATACTCTACACACAAGTAGAGTCTTTTTTGCTATTCAATTAGGCAAAAAAAGTAAATCGGAATCTTTTGAGTGTCATTTTAATAAAGTCCTCCGTTCAAAAATGATAGAGTAATCTTAACACGATGTTTAAGTATTAGCAAGAATTTTTAGCCCGCAATACAGAAAATATAATGGCTTCCCTTACTATTGTTAAGATTTGATAAAGTTTGTTTTTTGACAATTTTGCCATTTCTTTATAATATCAATTTATTAATCATGCAAATCGTTTACTACGAGGGGGGTTCGATGGATTTTTTCTTTTTATCACGATTTTTCTAAATTTAGCTTCGCAGCTTCCTCTAAGTGGACGGCTGCGGCGTGATAAATTCCGTCTTAAGCCTTAGAAGTTTTTTAGGCTCTGGTTGGTTCAGCCGGCATAAAGCTTGTTGTAAGCTTACTTTATCCCGGTGCAACTGTTCGCAAGCTCCCCATTTCAAGGGTTAGAGTTTCGAAGGAGTCTAATTGGGGGATAACATAACGGACACTAACACTCCAATAAGTCTCGCCTTATTGTTGTATGAATCATCGAAAGGAAGAGAAGTAGTGAAGAAGATCTTATTTTTCCCACTTCTAAGGATGCCTTCGGGCCATCATCAGGTCGCAGATACAGTTGCGGGCTACTTAAAAAAAAGGGATTCTAACCTCTTATGTAAAAAAATAGATTTATTAAGTGCTTGGAATCCGTTGGTGGAAAGCGTCGTTACAAAAACCTATCTTGAGTGGATTCGTCATTTTCCAAAAACATATGCTTGGGCTTACAAACAAATGGCGCACACTTCAAAATCCGGGCGTTCATATAAATATTATGAGTTTGTGTTTTTGAAGAAGATGAAGAAGATCATCTCTGAAGAAAACCCCGATCTGATTTTTTGTACACACGGTTTCCCATCATATTTTCTGAGCAGATTGAAGATGCAGAATGAATGCCAAGTCCCGGTGATTAATGTTTACACAGATTTTTTTATTAATGATGTTTGGGGAAGAGAGGGGATTGATTATCATTTTGTTCCTACACAAGCAGTAAAAAAAGACTTAATGATAAAAAACAAAATTTTGGAAAATCAAATTTTTGTTACCGGAATTCCAATCGGTGAACAATTTGAAAGAAAATTAAAACTGATAAAAATGAACGTGAAATGGAATGTTCTTGTCTCAGGGGGAAGCATAGGACTTGGAGGCATAATTGATTTATTGCCGCGGCACAATAACAATAAAGGAGTAAAATACTTCGTTTTATGCGGTAAAAATAAAAGCCTTTACCAAAAAATTGCAAAGCTTCATTGTGAACATATCCATCCACTGCCTTACATTTCATCACGAGAAAGAATGAATGAACTGTACAGTAAGGCGGATGCCGTTATTACAAAACCGGGCGGTGTGACAGTCAGTGAAGCTTTGCATAAAGGGCTTCCGGTGTTCATCCATTCTGCTCTTCCCGGGCAGGAGGAAATCAATTTAAAGCTGTTAAAGGAACGAAAGCTTGTGTACGAATTAAATGATAGGCAATTACTGGAAGATCAAATGATTGGCTTCTTTAAGGATAAATCGTTAACAGATCAGTTTAATGAATCATTAAAGACTTACTTAAATGAATTACAAGCTGGAGATCCCGATAACATATACAAATTTATAAAAGGAAACGTTCTATGATTCAGCAATTTTTAGAATGGCTTAATGCAATTGGCCTTCCCGGTTTATTTCTAGTGATGTTCCTGGAAGGCTCATCCTTGCCATTTCCAGGTTTAATTATTGTGCTTTCATATGGGTATTTGTTGTCACCTGGGTATTTGAACTCTGTTTTCATCGCAGGAGGTATGAGCATTTTTTATAGCCTTGCCAGCCTAATCCCATATTTTTTAAGTATGAAACTCGAAGGATATTTTCCTAACAGACTAAAAAAGAAGTTAAAGAAAGGGATCTCATTTTTTAATCGATATGGCGTATGGAGCATCGCTTTATCTCGTCCATTTGGCATCGGCAATTATATTTCGTATGTCGCCGGCATGAGCAGAGTCCATTTCTTCAAATATTTTGTTTTAACTTTTTTAGGAATATATCCTTGGTCGTACATCATGATTCTTCTAGGAGATTATTTCAATGGGAATTACGAGGCATTTAAAAATTATTTCAGTTCATACAGCATCTATGGTTATGTGGCTGCATTCGTTGCCATAACGGGGATGATACTGTTTTATTATAAAAAATCGAAACGCAAAAAAGACGAAAGATCTGAAATGGAAGAAGGGGAAAATAATTGAAACAGACGGGAGTTTCACTAGGGGGCGGTTCCCTCAGGGGAGTTGCCCATATCGGTGTATTACAAGAATTAACACGGAATGATTTCAAAATCACTCACATCGCTGGAACAAGTGCAGGATCTGTGATCGGTGGTCTTTTTGCATGTGGTATGGATCCAGGAAAGATGAGAAACGTTCTTCACAAATTATCCATTTATCGCCATATTGACATAGGTTTCAACAGAAAGGGTTGGATTAAAGGAGATCGCATCTATAGAACATTGCTAAGATTGACAGAAGGAAAGCATTTTTCAGATTTGGATCTTCCATTCGCCGTCATTTGTGTGGATCTGATTTCTGGAGAAATGGTCGTCATTGATTCTGGAGAAGTGGCGCTTGCCATTCGTGCAAGCATTGCGATTCCAGGTATATTTTCCCCGGTGGAAATCAACAATAAATTATTAGTGGATGGCTATATTCTAAACAACAACCCCGCAGATATTGTCAGAAGAATGGGGGCGGAAAATGTGACATCTGTCAGAGTTCGAAGCTCAAATCCTCATTATCCATCCAATCTATTATCCGTTTTGAATCGATATATTGATATTGCAAGCCAAAAGAATACAGAGCGTTGCCTAGAGGAACATACTGATCTTTTAATCGATATTGATTTGCAAGATATAGGAAGATTTCAACCGAAATCTTTATCAAAAGCCATTGCATTGGGACAAGCAGAAACAAGGAGGGTATTACTTAATAGAACAGATAAGAAGAGTCGCAGCAAGGTGATATATATGGATAATTGGTTTCGGAAAATTCATTAAAAAGAACAGCATAAAGGAACTATCGGCATGTTAATAAAAATTGCATGATTTCCATCCGTTCACTTATCATCAAACTAATTGAACGGATGTTTTTGTTATTTGCTAGGATAAGTAAATTTGCTGGGGGGAATCGCCATGATCTATGTTGCACTTCTTCGAGGGATTAATGTCGGGGGGAACAATAAAATTGACATGAAGTTGCTGAAACAAACGTTTGAACGAGTAGGCATGAAGTCTGTTGTGACCTATATTAACACAGGTAATATTATCTTTACACACGATAGTCTTTCAAAAACAGAAATATCCCACATTCTTGAAAAAGGGATACACGAAGATTTTGGATTACAAATTAAAGTTGTCGTTCGCAGTATTGAAGAAGTCGGAAAAATCTTCAACGCGATTCCAGATACATGGAAAAACGACAAAGAAATGAAAAGTGATGTCATGTTTTTATGGGATGAGGTTGACGATGAATCGGTATTGGAGAGTCTGCTCATCAAACCGGAAATTGATACGGTGAAATATGTGCCCGGTGCGATTCTTTGGTCAGTTGACAAGAAAAATGTAACCAAAAGCGGAATGCCGAAGATTATTGGAGCGAAGATCTATAAACAAGTAACGGTTAGGAATGTCAACACAACGCGTAAAATATACGAACTTATGCAAGCTAATTTTGAGATGCAAAAAAATAGCAATCGATAAAATATGCGGGTATTTCATATGCTCATATTTAACTTTTCATCTTTATATTGAAAAGGTGGTCTTTAATGCGATAATTAAGAAAAGTAGAACTTAGTATCGAGGAGAGAGATTAAGTTGACAAAAACTAATACTGCTATGGGCGGTGGCATTGGAGGGCTTATTGCTGCCCTTAAACTTCACCGCGTTGGCGTATCAGTGCGTGTATGTGAAAGTGTGGAAACCATTAAAGCGCTCGGAGTTGGGATTAACCTTTTGCCCCATGCCGTACGGATACTGACTGATCTGGGATTGGAAAAGAAGCTTCAGGAGACAGATACCTACTGCAGAATTAATTTATTTCAACAAATACGGTCAAAAGATTTGGCAGGAGCCAAGAGGATTGGATGCTAGTTATAATTATCCGCAATATTCCATTCACCGTGGGCGATTACTTATGCGTCTTCTTAAATCTGTAAAAGAGCAAATAGGTAAAGAAGCAGTTATCACTGGACATCACCTCAAATCCTTTCAAGCAATGAATGATCGTGTTGAAGCACAATTTGTGAATCGAAAAACAGGGGAAAATCTGCCATTACTACTTTAATTCAGGGTTCCTACGTTTGAAAGCAAAAAATAGCAATCGATAAGAAATATGTGAGCTTTTCATATGCTATGCTAGCATTTAATAATATATATTTGAATGTAGGAGTTGATAGTATGTCTGTACCGGTTGTTAAGACAGAAATGCTTATTAGAAAACCAGTTGAAGAAGTGTTTGAGGCTTTTATCGACCCGGCAATTACTACGAGATTCTGGTTCACTAAAAGTAGCGGAAGATTAGAAGAGGGAAGGCATGTCCGGTGGGATTGGGAGATGTACGGTGTTTCGGATGACGTTTATGTAAAAGAAATTGAACAAAACAAGCGTATTCTAATCGAATCGTCGGACAGCACCACGGTCGAGTGGATCTTTACTCCCCGAACAGATACTGAAACTTTTGTCACGATTACGCCCTCAGGTTTTACAGGAAATGGAGATAATATCGTAAATCAAGCCATTGACTCAATGGGAGGATACACGATGGTGCTCTGTGGGCTAAAGGCACTTCTTGAGCATAACATCTCCTTGAATCTTGTAGCGGACAAGGCACCTGATGCCCATGTTAAACGTTAAAATCGCCTGTCAATAATTGGGTAGATATTTGCTAAAAACGACTCCTCATTCTCAATTTGGATGAAGGTCGCCTTTTTATGGCTGTCTAATTTATATAAGAATAAAAACAGCAGTTTTTTAATTTTTTGATGTTTCTTATTTAGTATAATCTATTAAGCATATCCCCAACGCATTATTGAATCGCTGGGAACTTGATTTTTACGGTGAACTCTTCGTCTTTATAAACAAAATCCAAAAAGCCGCTGTTCTCATCTACGATATCCTTAATTATCTTTGTTCCCAGTCCCTCATGTCTGCTACCCTTCGTCGTTTTCCCATACGTTTGAAATAAGTGATCAAGGACGGATGTCGGGATCGGCAGGCTATTATTTTTACAAATAAGTAAAAACAAGCCGCTTCGTTTATAAAATTGCAGGCTGACCTTCGCTTGTTCTTTTCGCTTCTTTTGCCATTCTTCACTAGCTTCAATGCTATTCGTTAAGAGGTTTCCAATCAGCTTTACTATCTCTGCATCCGGAAGCGGCAATGTCGACAACGGGAGATCAAGGTTATAGACGACCTCAATTCCCGACGCCTTAGCCCTCCCGTACATTTGATGTAGAACTCCGGCAACAATTCCACGTTCGCCTCTGATTGAAAGATTTGTTTCCTCATATCCATCTACCAACTCATCGAGATAGAGTTTTGTCTCATCGGCTTTTCCATTTTCAAGCATGAAGTGAATGGCGGAAACATGCTTGAGAAAATCATGGCGCTCACTGCGGACAATCCGGAATGTCTCATTAAAGTGGTTAATTTGTTCCTTTAACAGATTGTTTTCCTGTGTCAAAGTGGACAGTTTTTGGGAAACCTTCAGCCTAAATAATTCAATCCCGATAAAAAGGATAGCAAGTATAATATAAGTCCATGATGGCTTTAAGACGACATAAATTACGACAAGCAGCAGTTGCAAGGAAAAAAGAAGCAAATTCCACTTTACGCCCAATATAGAAATATGTACGATACAGTTTTTATAAAAATAATAGAGTCCTGCAGTGACGAGCAAGCAAATGAGATAGATAGGTATTTCCCTAGGAAGCAGAAGTGAAAGCCTCTCCAGATGCACGATACAGGTACACTATTAATGATGTACTCGAAAGTTCCATTCAAGATGGTTTGATTTTATTCAAAGAAGAAGCAAAAATACGGGCAATTCTCGAATTGCTTGTTGAAATCGGCTTAGGTTATTTAAAGATGGGACAGTCTTTAACGACGCTTTCCGGTGGAGAAGGACAACGGTTGAAATTAGCGAAAGAGTTGATGAAAAAAGGGAATAAAAGTACACTTTATCTATTAGATGAACCAACAACTGGCCTACATCCAAATGATGTCAATCAATTATTAAAGCTTTTGAACCGCCTCGTTGATGCAGGAAATACGGTGATTTGTGTTGAACATAACAGCCAATTTATTAAAGCAGTAGACTGGATTATTGATTTGGGTCCAGAAGGCGGCGAAGCCGGTGGCCAGGTCATTGCTGAAGGGACACCTGCGGAGGTCGCAAAGAATACAAACTCCTATACTGGTCAGTATTTTTGAACTTTTTTAACCTTAATCTCTAGAAATTCTAGAAGGTCATTACTTTCACGGCCTTTGCAGCAGGTGCAATTTCACCTTGAAAATTAATTTTAAAACCTATAAGATATAATCGAATAACGATGAGACGGAGGTGGGTAAAGATGTTAAATCGAGCTGTTTTAGTGCACGGATTTTGGACTGAATACTTGTTTCTTAACCGTGCAAAATTTGCTGCTTCAGTTGTTAACGGGATACGTATGCCCTTTTTAGCAACTTCATAGCAAATCTAAAACGGTGAAAACATCTCTAAACCCACAATATATAAGAAATGGTTAAAGAGGGGCTTTTCATGCTCTTCTTTTTTTATGCCATCATTTGCAAAGTCATGGGAAAGGTGTGTTTCCCATGGCTTTTTTGCGTGTTTATTTATCGAAGGAGGAAGGATACACATGATTGCATGCAGTGTTAATCAAGTGAAAAAGATGTATGGAGGCAACTCCATTTTTGAAAATATATCATTTGAAATTCAAGAAAGGGATCGAGTTGGGCTAGTCGGCCGGAATGGAAGCGGTAAGACTACGTTGTTAAGACTGCTTGCCGGTGAGGAAACACCTGATTCTGGTCAAATCCATTGGAAAAAAGGGACTTCAGTTGGCTATCTTGCCCAAATTCCGGACTTTCACAATAAATCACTCACTAAAGAAGTTTTAAAGACAGCTTTCTCAGCACTTTTACAAATAGAAGAAAAGATGAGAAAACTTGAAGAGGAAATGAGAAATGAATCAAACGAATCAAAACTAGAAAAGTTAATGGCGGATTATGGTAATTTACAAGATGATTATACATTAAAAGGCGGATATGAAATCGATGCCAATATTGAAAGAATCAGTAACGGTTTGAATATTCACGATTTATTAGATAAACCATTTTTTACCCTAAGTGGTGGAGAAAAAACAAAGGTAGGCCTCGCTCTCATTCTTCTCGAAAATCCGGACTTTTTATTGCTGGATGAACCGACGAATCATTTAGACTTGGCGGCAGTGGAATGGTTGGGCAACTTTTTGCAAGCATATCGTGGAACGATTGTTGTCATTTCCCATGATCGTTACTTTTTAGATGACGTTGCAGATAAGATTTTGGATTTGGATGAAGGAAAAATCGAGTACTACCATACAAATTTTTCAGGTTTTGTGAAAGAAAAAGAAGAGCGTTTGCTTAGAGAGTTTCATGCTTATGAAGAACAGCAAAAGAAAATAAAGAAAATGAAGGAAGCTATAAAACGTCTACGAGATTGGGCAAATCGATCCAATCCGCCCAGTGAAGGTCTTCATAAACGAGCAAGAAATATGGAAAGGGCATTAGAACGAATGGAAAAATTGAACCGTCCTACACTTCAACGAAAGAAAATGAAATTGGCAATGGAATCCACTGATCGGAGCGGGAATGATGTGATAAAGCTCCAAGGTGTATCAAAGAGGTTTGGAGAAAAACTTTTATTTAAGAATGTCAACATGCATGTGGCTTATCAGCAACGTGCAGCTATTATTGGAGAAAATGGAACAGGGAAATCAACTTTGCTCAAATTGATTCTCCAGCAATTCAACCCCGATGAAGGGGAAGTTAGAGTAGGAAGCAATGTGAAAATCGGCTATTTATCCCAACACATATTTCCAGATTTGCAAAATGAAACAATCATAGGGGCATTTCGCAATGAGGTAAGGGTGACGGAGGGAGAGGCAAGGAAAATTTTAGCGAGATTTTTATTTTATGGACATACGGTCTTTCGAAAGGTGTCACAGTTGAGTGGCGGAGAAAGAATGAGGCTTCGATTAGCTCAGCTGATGTATCAAGACTTTAATTTGTTGATTTTAGATGAACCGACGAATCATCTAGATATTGAGTCTCGAGAAGTATTAGAAGATGCACTTGAAGAATATAACGGAACAATTTTAGCTGTCTCTCATGATCGTTATTTCCTGAATAAGCTATTTGAGAAGATTTATTGGATTGAATCAAAGGAAGTTCATTGTTTTGAAGGGGACTATAATTGGGCTAAAGAGAAAATGGCTGAAAAAAATATGTTTAAAAAATAATGAATTACTGTTCATTATATACGTGGAGTAAAAGAATGTTAATCAACAGTATGAAGTAGCCAACGGGGTACTAGAGTTGATAACTCCTGCCCCATCTCTCAAGCATCAAGTTATCCTTACTCAGATATTAACTGTACTCATGAATAGTTGTCAGCCGGATTATGTGATTTTTGCATCGCCTATCGATTTGATTTTGTCGAATACTGAGGTTCGCCAGCCTGATCTAGTAATGGTGCCGCGCAGTAAGATGGATATAATTACTAGCAGGGGAATTGAAGGCACTCCTAGCTTAGTCGGGGAAATACTTTCTCCTCATTCGATTAAGCGAGATCGGTTCAACAAGCTAAAAGTTTATGCGCAATATCATATCCTCGAATATTGGATTATTGATCCTGCAAATGAAGTTTTTGAACAATATGTACTAGCAGAAAACGAATACCAGCTTTTTTATGTCTATGGAAGAGGGGACACGGTTCAATCAGAGCAACTCAAATGCGTCTCGTTCACAATAGATCAGCCGATGAATTACCTGATTAAGTCAAGCTGTTTCTAGAGCAAGTAGCGAGACGTTCAAATTAAAGATCAGAAAGTCTAAATTTGTCGCAAACTTAGATCTAGATTCTGGCTTCTAAGTATCTTTTAAAATGAGGAAGAATTAATGAAAAATTTTAATAAAGACTGTTTGGCGATAGTGGAAAAACATTTGTCATCCAGTCTTTAGAACAAAATCAATGAAACAAGTGTGTGAGGATGGAACCACCAAATTTTATTCAAAATGCAAGAAGGTAATCTAATTGAATCGGCATTTAATTATGGTCTGTCGGCTTGTGTTACTACATCCAGTTGATGAGCATGCCTATTATCAAAGAAGTTAGAAACAGGTTATTCTCGCATTTTATGATACCCTAATGAAAAAAGGAATTCATTGCGGAGTTCGAAGTGAACAGGGAACTGACATTGATGCGGCATGCGGCCAGCTAAGAAGTAAACAAATCAAAAAAACGAAAATCTTTACGTTCGATGGTTATTTTTCATCTGAAATTGCTTTTTTAAAAGCCCCTCTAAATTTCTCCTTATCTTCTGATGTAAAGGGACGTGGTCCCTTTGTGCGTTTTCCGCTTTTTCGAGCCATTGCACTCAAATAACGTGTTTGTAATAATTGGTCAATGTTTTCATTTGTATAGGGAAACCCTTTATGGTGAAGGACTGTACACCCTTTTGCCAAACCTAGTGAAGCAAGACCATAGTCTTGTGTAACAATGATATCTCCTCTTTCCGCTAACTTCATAATCCGATAATCCGCCGCATCTGCTCCAGTGTCAACATAAATGGTTTCCACTCCTGATGGTTGTTCCGCATTTGAAAAATGAGAAAAGCTAGTAACAAGGATAATCGGAATTTCTGCATTCGTGCCTTCTGAGATAATAATATCTTTCACCGGACAAGCATCTGCATCAACATAAATTTTCATCTCTATCTCTCCCGTAATTAAGTTCGAATTGATCGTGATAATAATGGCATATTGAGCTTTTGTCAAACAATGAAATGGTTTACCCAAATTAATTTAGAATTTACATTGATATTCACTTTACAATAGTCTGCGACATACACTATAATGAGTTGAGGAGTTGATAGTATGAGCAAGGCAAATGAACATTTGGATAAATTAATGCAGGAGTTGCGGCGAGGTACGATTACGATCGGTGTGCTTAGTCAGCTTTCTGAACCTCAATACGGATACTCACTCGTTACAGAGCTTTCTGAAAAAGGAATTCATGTAGAGCCAGGAACATTGTATCCATTGCTTAGAAGATTGGAAAAGCAAGGGTTGTTAGATAGTAAGTGGGATACAAATGAATCGAGGCCGCGTAAGTATTATTTATTAAGTGAAACAGGAAAAGAAGTGTTTGATTTGTTAGTAGTTGAATGGAGAAGTATTGTCCAAAGTTTGAATCTTGTAATTGAAAATAAAGGGGATGAAAAAGTTGGAGATGATTAATCGCTATATTTATGCGGTTACACAAAAGCTGCCGCAAGCACAAAGAGAAGATATCGCGGAAGAACTTCGTGGTCTGATTGAAGATATGTTGGAGGCGCGCGTTCAAGGCAGGAAAGTGACGGATAAAGATGTAGAAGCTGTTCTGGTGGCATTAGGGAATCCAAAGCATTTAGCACAAAAATATCGTGGAACGAAAAAATATTTAATTGGGCCAGAACTTTTTGATGCGTACATTTTGGTGTTAAAGATTGTTTTGATTTCTATTGCGGTATCCATGGGTGTTGGGTTTGTTATTCAAATCATTCTCAATCCAATTTCGATCCTCGACCATTTTATCGATTTCATTGTATCATTTGTTACTGTTATTCCGATGGCTTTTGGATGGACCACCTTTGGATTTGCCATAGGAGAATATTCTAAAGGCATTCATTCAAAAGATTTGCAAATGGATAAGGAATGGAAAGTCTCGGATTTAGCGCCTATTCCTGATAAAAAAAGACAAATAAAACGCGGCGAGTCAATTACAGGGATTATATTTTATGTTTTGTTCATCGTGATTTTTGCTTTTTCGAGTGAATATTTTGGCATTTGGGTATTTCATGAAGAATTCTCCGGTGTTGTTCCATTTTTAAATGAAGAGACATATGGTTCCTACCTGTTCTTTATTATTCTTATATTTGGGTTCGGGATCATCAAGGAATGTTTAAAGCTTATTTTTGGAAAATGGACGATGAAGCTTGTTATCTATACGTCAATCGTTAATTTGGTTTCTATGATAGCAATTTTGTTTATGGTCAATGGGCCAGCATTTTGGAATCCGGATTTCATGCTGGAATTAACGCAGGCAGGCTTCCTTACGGAAGGCAGTGAGGCATTTAGAACGGTAAGCGGCGTTTGGGAACAATCCACATCCTGGATCCTAATTCTACTAGTATTCGGATTGATTTGGGATGCAGCAGACGGATTTCTTAAGGTTCGTAAAAAATAATGTGAAAATAGCATAGGTATTAAATAGTCTTTTTAAGTATTGTTACAGAGATTGCTATCGAATGAAAAAAGTCGATTCTCCTCACACTAAGGATTCAATCGACTTTAATTACCTAATTAAACATTTGATTAAAGGTGGGAAAAGCCTGGAATATCAATTTAATTTTTACTCCATCGCTTTAGAAGAAGAAAAAGGGGTTGCCTAATTACTACCTAACTTATTTTTTTTGAAAATATTGATACGCAACAAACTCCCAATCCTCAATAAATAGTGGCCTCAGATTAGGACGGCGTCTAACTGCCAATGGATGGTAGCCTACAACCGTTCGAAAGCCTTGAACATGATGCATCACTCCTCGCAATGTTTTCACGTCCAACTTGGGATTTTGAAAAAAGGATTGAACTGCAACATTGCCTAAACAAACAATAAAATCAGGCTGCTTGGCCTGAAGCTGTTCTTTGAGATGGACCATGCAGATTTGGCGGGTTCGTTCTTTATCATAGGCACGCACAGGTTTTCTTTTTAGTATATAAGTTATGTACAAATCATCCTTATCCAAGCTGACATGATTTACAGCTTGTTGTAACATTTGTCGTGTACCGCATACAAATGGATTTCCTTCCCGATCCTCACGGGCTCCCGGATTGTCTAGTACGACCATAATTGGCGCTTCGGGGTTGCCTTCTCCCCAAACCATTCGTGAACCCTGCTTATCGAGACCGCAGCTACTGCAATTTATTAAGTGCTCCGGAGTTGGTTCTTCCGGCCATAGAACGGGACAGAAATTTGTCATGGGTTTCCCTCCATAATTGGTGATAATATATAGTATTTCCCATTTCCATTCGAAAATGGCTCCTTATGCTTCAGATGGTTGTCATGAATGACACAATCTAAAAAAGGATGTCATTTGCCTACGCTCTATTTTTAATTATTCCTGCTTTGATTAGTGAACGAAGGAGATAATAAAGCAATATATGTCAAAAAAGTTGTGATTTCTTCTGTTATTTTATTCATAAGGAGGTCACGGAATGAGCTACAGCCCCATCATTCAAAAAACGATTGAGTATATAGAGGCTAATCTACATGAAGAATTATCTTTAGAACGTATTGCTCAGTTTGCTGGTTATTCAAAGTATCATTTTCATCGTATTTTTCAAAATGAGATTGGTGTGACGGCATCTGAATATATCCGATATCGAAGAATTGCCAATTCAGCCAACATGCTAATGTATACCGATGAAAGAATACTAGATATCGCATTGTATTATCGCTTTGAAACCCAAGAATCATTTACACGTTCATTTAAGAAATATTACAAATTACCGCCAGGGCAATATCGAAAAATCATGGGCAAATTGATCTTTAAAGGGGAGGAAATGATGTTGAAAAATGAACAGTTATTGAAAGGATGGCAATTAAGTGGAAGTCACCCATTTCATTATAAGATGGGCATTGACAGAGAAACATTCCATAAAGGGAAAGCATCGGGTTTCTTAAAATCTGTTACTGTCCAATCTCAGGAAGAATTTGCAACAATGATGCAACAATTCAAAGCAAATAAATACCTTGGAAAACGATTAAAGCTCTCAGGCTTTATAAAGTCAAAAGCGGTTGATGGTTTTTGCGGTTTTGGATGCGGGTAGATGATGCACTTCATGATGTGTTGCAATTTGATAACATGCATGACCGGCCAATCGTAGGAGATACTGAATGGAATCATTATTCCATCGTTTTAGATGTACCTGAAAATAGTGCAATCATAGCCTTTGGTGTGTTGCTTTCAGGGACTGGTCAAGTCTGGATTGACGGACTTGAATTCGAGGAAGTCGATAAAACAATACCAACAACGAATATTGATTTTTCCGTTGACCTTTTAGATGAACCTATAAATTTATCATTCGAAGAAATAGAGTAGAAAAATAATCAAATGAAAACTGAACCACCTATTATTTTGGATGAGAGGGGAATTTTATTGTCTAATTCAAAAAAGAAAGCATTAGGTGTAATAGCGGGTGTCGGGATAATAATTGCAATCATGGCAGTAAAGTTTTTTATAGGGAACTCACTTTTTAGTTTTATTAAGGGGTTAATTAGTTAAAAAATTCAAGAGTGGTGAACCCACTCTTTCTTCTGACATAGGGATTCTATGTGGAATTTTGGTAACAAAACGCTTTTACCAATTTCTCTCGACAGTCTATCTATAGAAAAAATGGCTTGATTTTTTAAAAATAATGTCCTTTACTACATATTTTTTCTCATGATCGATGTTGGGTTGTGACAACTTGATCCCCTATCATATAAATTCATCTTATTTATTCTAAATTATATATCTTAAATAGCTATTACAAAACCGCCATTGTCCATATCGCTTTTGTGGAACCGGGTGAGCCTTCGTTCCAGTCGTGTATAAAAGGCAATTTTTAACACAGTATAAACGGAGATGTAAACAAAATTCGTGGGTTTCCGATTATACGGTTACTAAAAAGGAATGAAAAAACATGGAGAATGAAGTGAATCGTAATGTTGCCGAATATCTTGTTCAGCAACTAACCCAATGGGGCTGCAAGCGTGTCTATGGAGTGATTGGGGATGCCAATTTATTTTTTCTGAATGAATTAGCCAATCAAAGCCAAATTCAATATATCGCTTGCCGCCATGAAATGGATGCGGCACTTATGGCATCTGCAGAAGCGAAATTAACAGGGAAATTGGCCGTTTGTACCGCTACATGCGGACCCGGCATTACTGTTTTACTGAATGGATTAGCTGATGCGTGGCGGGATAAAGCCCCGGTTTTAGCAATTACAGGGCAAGTGGAAAGAACAGAGTTAGGCACAGGCGGTGTTCAAGATATTGATCAGCAGCAGTTGATTAGCCCGCTTGCCTTATATTCTGCTTTGGTTTCGGATAGTCATTCCTTTCCAAAACTATTGAATATCGCTATGAAGACAGCATTGGGTAAAGGAGGAGTTGCTCACTTGTCAGTGCCTAAGGATATTTGGCTGCTCCCTGTGGCGGGCGGTTTTTTTCCATTGCCTCCAAACAAACAAGCTACAGCCCCGCCTATTGAGGATTTACAACAAGTAACAGCTAAAATCGATCAAGCAAAACGTCCGATCATTTTAGCGGGACGAGGAATAAAACAAGCGAGGGCTGAAGTGCTTCAGTTTGCCGAGAAAATTCAGGCTCCGATGATGACGACGATGCCGGCGAAATGTTTTGTACCAAATGATCACCCCTTATTTGCCGGCGGCCTTGGCCAAGGGGGGACAGAAATATCAAGGGAGCTTTTAGAAATGGCTGATCTTTGCATCATTCTCGGCGCAACATGGTGGCCGACAGATTATGTGCCTTCATCAATTCCAATTATCCAACTTGATGCACGCTCCGAAAATATCGGGCACAGCTACCCAACAAATGGCTCATTAGTCGGTGAAATGTCAGGCTTACTGCAAAGTGTCATGGCTCAAGTGCAGCAAAAACAAAATCGGGAATATCTTCATGAGATTGAGCAGAAGAAAATGGCTTGGAACGCAAAGATTCAATCAGAAATTAACGAACAAGCTGACTCGATTACCACGGCCAAGGTCATAGCAGAACTCAACCAGTGGATTGACCCTAACGCTATCATGACAGTGGATACGGGAGATCATACACTATGGCTGGAACGAATTTTCCAATTCCAGAATCAAGAACTGCTTCTTTCAGGAACATGGCGTACACTCGGTTTTAGCTTGCCAGCGGGAATTGCGGCCCAATTGGAGCACCCAGAGCGACAAGTCGTTTGCATTGCAGGTGACGGAGGTGTCGCCCATTCGATGATTGATTTGATAACAGCGGTTACCTACAAACTTCCGCTAACGCTGATTATCGTTAATAACGGGGCTTATTTCATGGAAAAAAGCCGGATGATCGTCGAAGGACTTGATACGTTTGGTTCGGAAATCCCGAACCCAGACTACGTTGCCCTTGCAAGATCCATGGGGGCGGAAGGGTATCGGGTGAAGCAGCTTGAGGAACTCCAACCAACAATGAGACAAGCTCTCGCTTCAAAACTAACATCCGTCGTCGAAATCCATACCACTGCTTCGATTTTGCCCCATACGAAAATTTTGAAGGGCATCAATCAAACAAACGGCCAGAGAGACTGAAAGTGTCAATAATAAACCGAATCCGTATGAAAGCCTGAAAAATGCCATGAGAATGCTCTCTTGGTGTTTTTTTATAGGAAACTTTGGATAAGTGAACTATGCTTAAAAATAATTGATATTTTTTAAAACTTTTTCTCGCTTCTTTACGAATATATGGATAGAAGGCTAGAGTTGGTGAAACGATGAATCAAGAAATACGCTGGATTAAAAAAATTAAGAAAAACAGCAATCACGAAGCAGCCAATCAATTAATCGCCGAATATTACAGGGAAATGTATGCCTTTGTGTACAAGCAAACACTAGATTCTGAGCTTTCTCTTGATTTGACGCAAGAAATTTTTATTCGTGTGCTAAAGTCAATCGGTAGCTTTGATGAAAGAAAAGCCTCCTTCCGGACATGGCTTTATCGATTGGCATCCAATCGCCTTGTTGATTATTTCCGCTCGAAAAACTACAAATACAGACAGTTGGCAGTGTCGCTGGAAGGCTATGATGTTGCAGATCGTGAGGATATGGCCGTTACGCTTGAATATAAGGATGATGTTGAAAAAGTGACTTCGATTATCAATCGGTTAGATCCAAGTTCCCAGCAAATCGCTCGGCTTAAGCTATTTGGTGAATATACACTGCAAGAAATAGCCGAGATGGTACAAGCCCCTCTATCGACGGTGAAAACTCGGTACTATGCAGCTTTGAAGCTTATTAAAAAGGAAATGAAGGAGCATCGCCATGGATAAGGAAAAGTTTCGAATTCCCATGCCGGATGAACAGACGATTCAATCAGAAATTGAACGTATTGTAGCAGTGGGCGTTAAACCAAGACAATCGTTCCTTTCTTATTTAGTAATGATGTACAGAGGAATCGGTGTTAAATACTTGTTTACGAATCAAAGGGATGGCATCCTGATTACTTTTTCCATAATGGCCATTTTGGTTTTTCTGTTTAGCCAGATCAGTGAAAAGGCGTGGGTACAAGAAACAGAAGTATATTCTTTTCTTTTTTTAGTATCGCCGCTGCTCTATATTTCTCTTTCCGTTTACGATTTTTTACACAAACGGCATAATCAAACGTTTGAAGTAGAAATGGTTTCGACATACAACCTTTATCAGGTGGCTGCCTTTCGAATGTTGGTTTTTAGTATCATTTCTATCTTGGTTAACACGATCAGCATTATTTCACTAATCATGATGTATGAAAATTTGCATTTTATCAGAGCTTTCATGGTCTCAACGACAGCGTTATTTTTGTTTTCAATCATTTTTCTAGCGGCTTTGATGAAAAGGCAGTCCGGGATTGTCACTATCCTCGTCATTGCAGGCTGGATTGGAACAAATAGGGCTTTATCCATTCCGCGAAATCAAATCTATGCCGAATTTTTGCTCCATCTTCCTGTCTTTGTCTATGGTGTTGTTTTGATCGTCAGTATTTTGGTTTACCTTAACTATTTAAGCAAGTTGATGCGATTTAAGCCAACGGAGGGAGTTTAGAACATGTTAGTTGTAAAAGATGTCAGCAAACAATACGGAAATTTTTCCGCTTTAGAAAAGATCAATCTAGAATTCGGCAACGGGGTTTATGGTTTATTAGCCCCAAATGGCGCAGGAAAAACAACCTTGATCAAAATGCTCGTCACCCTCATTTCCCCAACAAAGGGTGAAGTTCTTTATAAAGGAACAAATATCGTGGATTTGGATCAAGATTATCGCAACATCCTCGGCTATTTGCCGCAGCATTTTGGCTATTATAAAAATTATTCTCCAAAACAATTTTTGCTGTATTTGGCCGCTTTGAAAGGGATTGAAAAAAGCGCAGCACTGGAAAAAACCGATGAGCTTTTGGAAAAAGTGGCATTACGTGATGTGGCAAACAAGAAAATGAAGAAGTTCTCAGGAGGAATGATTCAGCGGGTTGGGATTGCCCAGGCGTTATTAAATGACCCAAAAATTTTGATTCTTGACGAACCAACAGCAGGACTGGATCCAAAAGAACGGGCGCGATTTCGGAACCTTTTGACAGGGCTTGCGCGCGACCGGATGGTGATTATTTCCACCCATATCGTATCCGATATTGAGTCCATTGCCAATGAAGTTATCATGATTAAAAACCATCAAATTCTATATAAAGAACCTGTGGAAAACATTTGCCATTCGCTTGACGGCTATGTGTATGAAACGTTCATCCGCTTTGAGGAACTGGAGTTGTTTCGAAAACGATATACGATAATTTCAGAAAAGCAGGAACGTGGAAACATGATCGTTCGGTTTGTCCATAAAGGAGAGGCTGATAAGGATTGGATTTCTGTCATTCCTCACTTGGAAGATGTGTTTCTCTATGAATATCGAGACAATTTGCAGATGGAAGGGTGACTGTCATGAAAATCATCCTTTTAGAATGTAAAAAGGCAGTGATGTCACCGATTATTCTAGCGCTGCTGCTATTGTTTACAGCATGGAACATTTTTCAAATCTATGATCATTCCAAACTTAAGGAAGGTTTAGACGTTGCGAATGAATTAGCAAAAAAATATGGCGTAACGTTTTCCGATGAATCACTAGCAAAATTGGAGGAGGACTTAAAAGCAGAATTGGCAGATTTAAATGCGATAACCGAAAAAATAGATTCCCGAACATTTGAAAGTGCCTTTGACTTCTTTAATCAACTCAAATTTGAAGATCAAGAACGCTATTCGAAAAATGAGTTACATTCCTTCTATGAAACATATGTAAAAGAAATGTATGCGGATATGGCGACATCAATGGATGCAGATTATGCCAGTTTCGATATGAAACGAATGGGGGAAGACGAAATCAGTCGTTTTGGCCTCACGGGAGCAGCAGCAGAAACATTGCGAAAGGAATATGCCCAATTTGCAGATCGCTTTGAAGCATTGCAAGCGAACAATGAGCATAAGCAGTGGTTTTTCGCAGGGAAACAGTATGGTATGCATAGTCTACTATTTAGAACAATGTTTCGAAGCATCGTAATCGAAACGATGATTTTGGTTGTACTGGCGACAGCATTCATTACGAATTATGAATTTGAAAATCGCACACAGCTTGTTACATATGCTACGAGAAGAGGCAGAAGATTTATGCTTGATAAGCTTGTTGCATCTTTGATTGCGACTTCGGGGATTACGATCTTTTTGCTTGTCGTGACACTCTCTACGTATTTTTCCTTCTTTGACTATTCGCATTTATGGAAAACTGCCATCAGCAGCGGATTTAACTGGGAGTTTAATTTTCCTTATGTTTCGTGGTGGAACCTGTCTTTTTTAAATTACTTGGTTTTAGGAATTTTACTATTCTATGTGTGCATGCTTCTATTTTCAGCGTTTACCTTTGCGCTTTCTGTTCTTATAAAAAATAGTTATTTCACATTCATTCTGTTTGCAGGGATTTTTATTATGCTATTTATTGTACAGAGCTTTTTGCCAACCTCATCGAATGTAATGCTTATGGCAGGGTTTAATTTGTCTACCTTAGTTTTGAATCCCCATCAATGGTGGATGGGATCGAGTGGATTAACGATGTTTAAGTATCATGAATTGTTGACTGTTGGTGCTTGGGCGGTAATCTTTGCCATTTTATGTGTCCTCGCTTTAAAAAAATTTGCAAAACAGGATATTTCGTAAGGAGACACTTTTTATGCGAATACTATTACATGAAATAAGGAAGATTTTAAACTGGAAGATTCTATTGATTCTTGCGTTTGTCAATGTGATTCTCTATTTTTTTCTTATTGAATTTGATATTAAACATTTTCCAAACGGGCGGCCTGCGCTAGACTCCTACAGAATCGGCGTGGAAATGATAGAAAACTACGGCACGAATATGGATGCGGCTGAACTAGCTGGTTTTAAAAAGAAATATGATCAGGAAGTGAGAAAGGCTGATCAATTTTTGCAAGCAAGAGAAGATTTTAAAGAGGCGGGGATTCTTTCTTATGCCGATTTTCAAAGGATGGATCACGAAAATGAAGCGGAATCGGATCTTCGTGGGAAGCTGTTTTTTGATGAGAAGGTGGATCTGTTTTGGGAACTCCAAGAACGAGAGCGTTTAATCGAATTCCATAATGATAAAGAGACCATCCTTCAAAATGAAATGGAAGGCGCAACCCCAAACCAGCAAAAGCGTCTCAATGAAATAAAAGCCACTGGACAATACGATTTATATCCTGATGAGGCATTTTACAATTTTCAAAGTATAATCAGGAGTATCGCCATCACTATACTAATCAGTGTTGTATTATTGGTATCCCCTTTGTTTATAAGGGATCGCGCGAGACAAATGATCGATTTGCAATATACAGCGAAGATCGGGCGGCCGCTATATAAGAAGAAAGTAGCAGCAGGGCTTATTTCGACGCTTCTTGTCATTTCTGTTTTACTCGCCGTTTATTTAAGTCTTTTTTCTTTAAACCATACTTCCATGTTTTTTAAAATACCGATAAATAGTTTTATAGCCAGAATGGGTGGCTATTATTGGTATGATTTGACGTTTTTCCAATACATTGTGCTAACCATCATCGCCATTTATGGATTGGGGATTATTATGGGATTGATTTCAATGGCGGTCTCGAATATCGTTCCAAATTTTATTACCCTTATCGGCGTTCAAGTACCGATTGTCTTCGGTTTGCTTGCTTTTGGATTACACTATATGCTCAATCAAATCGTTAGTATCTGGCTGCCCCAGTGGCTTGTTCCAGTATGCTACGCCACACTGCTAGCTGTCAGCATTGCTTTCATTTTCCTTCTTTGGAGGCGAGAGAAAAAAATAGATATGGTTTAGGAAAGGAGAACAGCGGGAAGAGACCCGCTGTTCTTTTCAGTTCAAACAATCTTGTCTTCTTCTACAATAGAATGAGGTTATGGAATTTTTATTTCTTCCGAACAGGAATCGAAACTTCACTATAAGAAGAAAATTCAAAAAAACACAGTTGACTTTTTCATTGGAGTACAGTTAGAATAATTATAGACCGACGGTCGGTCTTTTAATGGAGGTACCAAAATGAGAATTACAAAAAAACCTGAAGAACGAAAAAATGAAATTTTAGACGCTGCCGAGAAGCTTTTTACGACAAAGGGATATTCGAACACGACAATCAATGACATTTTGCAAATGGTCGGTATCGCAAAAGGGACTTTTTATCATTATTTTCAATCAAAGGAAGAGGTGATGGATGAGGTTGTCATGCGTTTTATCGACAAGGGGGTAGAAGCTGCAAAGCTGATTGCTTCAGATCCAAATCTCAAAGCCCATGAAAAGATATTTCAAATCATTATGGCTCAAAGTCCTGATGTAACTCAAAAAGAACAAATGATTGATCAATTGCATCAAACAAACAATGCAGAAATGCACCAAAAAAGTTTGGTTGAAACGATTCTACAGCTCACCCCTATTTTGGCTGATGTCATTGAACAAGGGATTGAGGAAGGAGCGTTCAAAACTCCTTACCCAAAAGAAACGGTTGAATTCTTGCTCGTATCTTCTCAATTTTTATTTGATGAAGGCATTTTCAAGTGGAAGCCGGATGAACTCATGCAAAAAGCCTTGGCTTTTACGTACATTTTGGAAACGATAGTGGGAGCAGAAAGGGGAAGCTTCGATTATATTCTTAAAAAGCTCGGACAAAGCGATCGAAAAGAAGAAAGGAAGGAATCAAATGAATAATACGGAAGTGATGATGAAAGTTTCAGAGGTATCTGGGATAAATATCGATGATTGCCAAAAAGTTTTAAATGCTTTCGAAGAAGTATTGAGTGATGAATTAACCCATTCAAAAGATGTAAGCAATGCCTTTGACAAAATCTATAAAGTCTTAAGTTTTCTTAAAAACAAAAAAAGGCGAGTTTCATGGACAATATGATCGTGGTTAAAGATTTTGTAAAAAAATATGGGAGTTTTACAGCGGTTGATGGCGTTTCTTTTGAGGTGGAAAGCGGGAGCATTTTTGCTGAATTAATAATAGATGAAGAGAATTATTTAAGTAAAAGTACTATCAATCATAAAAAAGAAGGACGATTATGGAAAATTATAAATCGAAGTGGGAATATAACGAAGGGTCGTGAACAGAATGAAAGTTCAACTTCGCAGAGATACAAAGTACTTTTGCGTGGATTTCTTTCAAGTCCGTGAAATACTTAATCAAATTCAAGCTGAGTTTATAATAAAGAAGCAGCAGGAAGATCATATTTTTAAAATATACGATCCAGAGACAAAGGCAAACTCTAAGAGAATAAAAGTAAGGATAGAAAATGAAGAATCATTACTAGTTTATGTTTACAGTAGAAGTAATCAAGAATCAAATATTGAATTTGATTATTACCAAGTTAAAGACGCACAAATCCTTTCCATCTTTACCTCACTATATGGTCAAGCAATAAAAATAAAAAAGGATAGGGAAGTATGGTCTAAAGATGATGTTGTCTTTCACTTGGACACTGTTGAAGGTGTTGGAAAGATTTTTGAAATTGAGCTTTTACGATCGGAAACTCCTCCAACAAATGAAGACTTGGAAGGTTACAAACAGTTGTTTCAAGGTCATTTATTAAAAAGGATTGAAGGTTCCAATGAAGACTTAATAAAATGAAAGGGTCTTGTAGGTGAAAAGTACTAAATACATAGCCCGAAACATAGACCATACCTCTCAAATGGAATACCTCATATCGATTATCCAGATGAATTCGCCACTTTAAACCAATCGGCTTCCTAAGAAAAAACGAGTTAACGTTTTTTCTTATCGTCATAAGTCATCCTTTCGATAAGAGAAGGGATGACTTATTTTAACATTTTTTCAAAAATTGGTTAAAAACACCTTCCCGCGATTGCCCTGAGAGGATTCGGCACAACGAACGGCATTGCGCACTTCCTGTAGATTGAAATAAGCATGGGGTGCCATAAGCGTTAATTTTTTGTCATTTATAAAAGAAATTAAACGATTAAATGACTCTTGCCATCTTCGGACAGAGGTTTGTTTGTTCCAATGCCGCAAATGAAATAACGAAGCATTTAAATTTGTTCTTTTTGAAATCTCTTTCCAATTGACAGGAATTCCTGATAACAGGCCGATCGTTAAAAACGACCCACTAGGGCGAACGGAAAAAGCTAATTCTGTACCATCGACACCGCCAATAGAATCAATCGCAGCGTCTACTCCCCGTCCATTCGTTAATTCCATGACAGCAGGCTGCAGCGGTGTGTCTGATGTGTTGATGACTTGGGATGCACCAAGCTGCAGCAGCTCTTGCGTATATGTATGATTTCGAGTGATGGCAATGAGTTGAAAACCGAGAAGCTTGGATAACTGTGCATAAATACGGCCAATCGAAGAGCCGCAAGCATTGACGAGTAAAATATCATTTGGTTTCAACGCTAATATATCTGTGCAAGTTATCCATGCAGTGATAGGATTGATATATAATTGCGCTGCGGCGCCATCGTCAATAGAGCTGGGGATCGGGACTGCCAGCTCCGCTGATGTTTTAACGAATTCCTGCCAAGTGCCTTCCCCTCGCAAAGGCAGAACACGTTTGCCGATAAGGTCTTTCGAAACGGAAGAACCCACTTCTTCCACAATACCAACCCCTTCATACCCGGGGATCGAAGGCAAAGGAATTCGATGAGCATATGCCCCACGAATCGGCAGTAAATCTGAAGGATTGATAGGACTTGCCGTCATACGAACAAGAATTTCATCATTTTTCGGATCTTGGATCGTTTTATTTTCAATTTTTAACACGCTCTCAGGCTTTCCAAACTTATGGAATCGAATACATTTCGCTTTCAAAAAAATGGCTCCTCCCATGTAAAACAAAGTTTTCTTTGGTTACTTGCATTTAATAAAGGTTTCGTTTTAGATATAAGAGTGCTTAAAAATTTTTGCAACCATGTCTTTCGGTTTGTGCTATTCTAAAACCATACATTCGCATCCACGGAGGGATGAAATATCAAATCTTTTACATTTCTTTTTCAATATTTTTTAAAACCTAGAACAGTCGGAGCAATCCTTCCAAGCTCGTCAAAACTTGCCGAAAAAATGATGGATTGCATCGATTTTCAAACTGCAAAATGTATCTTGGAATATGGTCCTGGTACGGGAGTATTTACTGATAAAATGTTGGAAAAGAGAAACGAGCATACAGTTGTCGTGTTGATTGAGTATAATAAAGAATTTTGTAAAATATTAAATGACAAATTTAAGGATAAAAAGAATGTTATGATTATAAATGGTTCCGCTGAGGATATTGACAGCTATGTTAATCAGTACAATCTTCCGCGGGTAGACTATATCGTGTCTGGCTTGCCTTTTGCAAGTTTGCCTGAGAATGTCTCCCATACGATTTTATTAAAAACAAAGAAACTTCTAGGCGACAGTGGGAAATTTATCACGTTCCAATACACGCAATTCAAAAAGGGATTAATCAGCCAGTATTTTCGAAAGATTGATATAAAGTGGGAGTATAGAAATATTCCGCCAGCCTATGTATTTTGTTGTAGTAATGCATAATAAGTATTGCAAAACCTAGTAAGAAATGGCAGAGTTTCTGCCATTTCTTTACTTACTCGTCATCCAATTTCCGTTTTTCGTCTAAAAGCTTCTGAAATTCCTCTTCCAGTTCAGGGGAAGGCTCAATGCTTAGGCGGCTTAACACTTCTGATATTTTTGTTTCTACTATAAGCCGTTTATCTTCCTTGGTATTTCGCTTTTCTTGTGGTTTATGATGTTTATATTCTTTATAGTTACCTTCAAATAGCTTTATTTCTTGATGTTTAATTTCAAGGATTCGAGTGGCAATGTTTTCAATAAAACGCCGATCATGGGAGACAAAAATGACGGTTCCCTCATATTCTTTTAGAAGGGACTCTAGTGCTTCAACGGCTTCTATATCAAGAAAATTTGTCGGTTCATCCAATATGAGCGTGTTCATGTCGCTAACAAATAACTTCGCTAAGGCTACTTTTACCCGCTCGCCGCCGCTCAACACGCCTACCCGTTTATAAACATCTTCCCTGAAAAAGCGGAGCCTGGCAAGTACAGTTCGAATCAATGTTTCATCTTGCTTTGAAGTGGATCTGACATTGTCTAAAATCGTTTTTTTCGTATCTACTATTGTTAAGCTTTGGCTAAAGTAGCCAATTTTTACGGATGGGGAGAGGCTTATCCCATCATCCTGATGAACGATCTTTTTTAAGAGTGTCGTTTTACCGCTTCCATTTGGGCCGATAATGGCGAGTTTGTCACCGCCTCGAATATGAAAGCTCGCCGGTTTCCAAAGAATCCGATCGCCGATCGTACCCGGAACATCTTTCACACGCAGAACAATGCGTCCCTTAAAGGTTTCTTCATTTGGCACGTTCATTTTGATCGGTGTCGCTTCTTTTGGTTTTTCCACTTTTTCGAGCTTCTCTAATCTTGTTTCAATTGCCTTGGCTGTTTGCTGCAGCTTTTTTTGTTTTTTTGCAAAATACGGTTTGGCTCCGGTGATTTTCGCTTCTGATTGACTTACTTTTTTTGGCGCTTTAGTGGCTCTTTCTGCTTTTTTTGTTTTCAATTTCAAGGCTTCTTCCAACTGTTTTTTCTTTTTTTCATATTTTTCATAAGCAAGTTTCTCTTGAGTCTTTTTTAATTCTTTTTGCTCGGCATAGTCGGAGTAGTTGCCTTTGTATTCTTTCAAATGGCCTTCATCAATCTCCCATATTTTCGTGCAAAGCGCATCCAAAAATGCCCTGTCATGGGAGACAAGGACGAAAGCGCCTTGCCATTTCACCAGTTTCTTTTCCAGCCATTCGATATGGCTCGTATCCAAATTTGTCGTTGGTTCATCAGCCAAGAGAATTTCAGGGTTTTTTTCCATTGCTTCAATCATATAATCCTGCGTCACTTCACCCCCGCTTTTGGTCGTATCCCTTCTTTTCAGCTGAGGAATAAGTTCACAAGTGGTAAAGATGGAAATGGTGCCTTCTTCGGGCAACTTTTTTCCAGCTAGCGCTTCCAATAAAGTCGTCTTGCCGCTTCCATTTTTACCAACCAAGCCGATTCGGTCATTTTCTTGAATTTGTAGTTTATCAATATCCACTAACAGGCGATCTTTTGCATAAAGCTTTACGTTATTCGCTTCGATTAACATAAGTTCATCATCCCCATCTTCATTAAGTTCTGGAGACAGAAAATGCCTCCTATTTGCATTCAGAATAGGAGGCATAGAATAGAAGGGACATCAAGAAAAACGCCAATACATCGCTTATTCAATTAAATAAGCGGCGGCTTCCTTTCAAGTCCAACTATAGAAATCCAATCCTATTCTGAAAAATCTGATTGAAGGCATCACAAAAAAGCAGAGAAAAATCCGCAAAAGAAATGCCTTCAATTGTGTTTTTCGAAAATAGGATTAGCACTTCATGTAGTTGGGTCACCCTTTCAGCTATTTTAAGTTAATACAACAATAGCCGATTACGCAGGGCTCTGTCAATTATTAAGCGAAAAACCATGCTTGAAATAATAATGGCTGTTATCGGGCATCATAATGGATATGACTAACAATAGGGAGGTTCTTATGAGTACGCGATATTGCTGCCCTAACTGCAAAACGAACCGGTCTCGATTTAATATTATTGAACAGGCTGCGTATGCGGTCCGATTGGATCCGCAGACAGGAGAAGTGATGGAACGATTTGAGAATCAAGAGGATCCAGGGCCTTTCCATAAGGGCTATAATGGTCCTGAACGTAGAATTCAATGTGCGGTCTGCGGTTTAATTGAAGATGAAAAGACATTCATTAAATTCGGCGAGAAATAACAATTGCGATTTCAATAAAGAAGCGGGTTTGTTGCTTTACCCATAAAAATGTTGATACAGAGCGATTCCAAGCAGATTTGGGAATTGTCCTTTTAATTTTTTTTGAGAATATTGATGAATATTTCATAGGAGAGGGACAAAAAATAGCATAGAAATCGATGAACGGGAGGGTTATTGTATGCCGAGCATAACACAAATGATTGAGGCGGCAACGAAAGTGATACAGTCTTTAACAGATAATGAAAAGGCTCCATTGCATGTCGGTGAGGTGATGGCGTGTTGGACATATCTTGCTTTTGTGGGTAACATTATAACCATTGAAGAGGTAGCCATGAACACAGTTACGGACACCGAACTGAAGCAATTGTTTACGGATTCGTTAAAAGTTGCCCTATCGCATAAAGAAGAGATATCTGAATTTATGCGAAAAGAAGGGGTTGTTTTGCCTGTTGCACCAGAACGAAAACCAAATTCTGAGCCTGGTGCCATTCCGCTAGGTGCAAAGTTTACGGATGATGAATTGGTTAACACGCTCAATCTAAATTTTGTCTTTGCTTCAGATTTGTGTGCAGCAGCTGCAAGCCAATGCCTTCGAACAGATCTGGGGCTTATGTTTCTCAAATTTCAAACAGAGAAATTGTCTCTTGGATTTAAGGCGAAAGATTTAATGAAAAAGAGAGGTTGGCTTAAAATGCCTCCATATTATTACCCACCAGGCCTACCTGATTAAACGCTTGCTGTATTGCTTCACCCTTGCATGCAGAGTGGTGATCTTCACAAGGAGACTATTTCTTCCTTTTAAAGGCGAACTAATTACTTTTTAACCTCCCGAAATTTCTCTAGAATGATCGCGATAATAAGCGCATCCAAAGTTTTGTCAAGCCATTTATCTCAGCGGCGTTACTAAGACTCCCACTTCCATAAGTGGGAGTTAAGTGTCTGCTTTATAGAGCGGCTGGTTGGGTACGGATGGGATCAAGAATTATGAAACGTCTGGCCGATCTCTTTTTCTGCAATGTATTCATTTCCAGCTTCCAGATCTTTATGTTCGTCGACTGAATCACCCACAAACTTGTCCTCTGTTTTTACAGAATGATTCAATTTTACTTGAACCCCTACATCTCCTTGGATGTTTGCTTCTGTTGGAAATTCAAACTCTTTTTTACGCTTTTCTTTCATTTTTTTCACCTCATTTTTAGCTTGTGTACCGTGGCATCTTTTTATGCCAGATAATTTTCAATAGGAATCTGAATAAAATTTGTTGTTTTCTCTTATGCTAAATGTATTTGTTGAAAATGTTTTTACAAGGAGAAGAGACAATGGAATTTATTGATAATCTTTATGAATTGTATAAAAATAAATTAACTGGTGATGAAGAAGATGCTTTTATTGTCATTGCCGGGATGATGGAAAGCTTCAGCAATCAGGATGTTGAAAAATTCTTTTATGATTTATCGGAAAAAGATCGTTTTGACATGCTTGCATTATTTCTGTATGAAAAATTCCGGCAGAAAATCGCGAAAGAAGGAATCGGGCAAACGAAAAATAGAGAAGGTGACAGCTTAAAATATTATCATTAACTTACAAAGGTTTATCTGAAGAAATTCAGGTGGCCTTCGTTTTTTTATGAAAAAGCATCAGTTTTCCGAAAAAAATTTGCTATGATTGATTAGGGGATTTTAGTAAAATTAATTCTTATGCTCCCTGTTGGAAGGAGAAAAAAATTTGTTACTATCAGTTGATATTAAGAAAGCTGGTTATTCCAATGATTCACCAGTGTTGAAAGATATTCAATTTTCGGTAGATTCAGGGGAGCTCGTAGGCTTGATTGGTCCGAATGGAGCCGGAAAGAGTTCAACAATTAAATCAATCCTTGGGATCATGAACAATGTAAAGGGAAATATCCATGTAAAAGAATACGCTTATATTCCGGAAAGGCCTATCTTTTACGATCGACTGACAATGTGGGAACATATCGAATTTCTTTTTTCCACGTTAGATAGAGATGAAGAGCAATTTAACTTAAAAGCGGAGGAATTGATTGACCTTTTTCAATTAGGAGACGTTGTTCACCATTTTCCTGAAAAATTTTCAAAAGGCATGCAGCAGAAAGTGATGCTCATTCTAGCTTTTCTAAAACAACCGGCTCTGTATATCATCGATGAACCCTTTATGGGACTTGACCCAAAAGCAATTAAAAAACTATTGCAATTGATTGAAAAAGAAAAGGATAGAGGGGCAGGGATTTTGATGTCCACCCATGTGCTGGATACAGCTGAAAAGATCTGTGATCGGTTTGTTTTAATTTCTAACGGAAAACTTATTATACAAGGTACACTTGATGAGATACGGTCAAAAAGTGGTTTAAAGCAAGGTTCTCTTTTTGATTGTTTTGATTTATTAACTGAGAGTGAATCATATGTCAGGTAGGCAATTATTTCGTAAGAGATTGATTCAAGAGTGGAAGTTTCAATGGGGTGTGCTTCGATCCGTTTTTGATTGGACCATTATTTTGTATATGGCTATCCCGGCAATGATTCTTATTCCTTTTCTGTATGCTGATGTTTGGAAAAACATCCATCTGTATTGGAGTGAGGAATTTCCTTTTTCTATCCTACTGCTTCTTGTGCTGTTACTTTCGACGAGAGGGAATTTTAGAACATATGTAAGGGAAGCTGACTTATTGTATGTCATCCAACGAAAGAAACTTTTTTACCAATTAAAGCTGCACAGTTTCCTTTTTTCAGTTTTTCAGTTAGTTGCAGGGGTCGCGCTCATTTTTATTGTGATCTTGCCGATTGTCATTCGTATTTATCAATTTTCACCAATGGAAGTTTTATTGTTGTTCCTTGAAATTTGTGCTTTCCGGCTTCTTTTTTTAACGCTGAAAAAAATAATGAATCGCGCACTGTATAAATGGATTTTCTTTCCTTTAACATTCATTGTGACAGCTCGTGTGATTTTATATACAGATTCAGTAATACTTGGGGTTTTAAGTATAGTTATTATTTTTATTATTGTCATGTTCCATCTAACAAAAATCATCAAAACAAACCGCTTGTTTTACAAAGAAATCGAAATTGAGCATGCAGAACGAATTCGATACATTAAACTTATTTTAAATTTTTCAATGGAAGTGGAAAAAGAAATAACGGATCAAAGGAAAAAACCCGTTGTCTTATTTCGGAAATCAAGAAGGATTTTTAAGAAACGAAACAGTGAGAATGGACTTTTGGAGCTTTTAATAAAAGCTTTTTTACGCAATAAAAGCCATTTAATCCTATATTGTCAGTTTGTGATCGTAACAATGTACGCGATAACCGTCTCACCTGTTGTGTTAAAATGGATCGTTTTTCTTTGTTCCTGCTTTGCTGTAAATGATTGGTTAAAAGCCCTTTATACAAAAATGTTAGATAACTCTTTTTTTGCAGTTGTCCCGTTTGAGCAAGAATTAACAAATGTGGTCTGGTTTCGTTTCAAAAGGTGGATTGCTCTCCCTGCTGTCATTTTTATCGGGGTTTTCACTCTCATCATGACATTGATTTAACCAAGGCAGTTTTACTAAAGTACTATAGACTACCTTTGAGTTTTGAGCTTAGGTGGCTTCTTTTTAATGTGATTCTTTCATAGGTTTTTCAGTAGTTGTTTTACATGCTGCTCTAACACAGGTATCTTATTTTGTACGACATCCCACACAATGCGGTAATTAATGGAGAAATATGCGTGGATCACCATATCCCTCATGCCAGCCATCTTTCTCCATTCGATTTGTGGGCAGGCTATTCTGATTTCTTCTGGTATATTTTTAGCCGCTTCGCCTATTACTAAGATGTTTTTAATCACCGCATCTGATACTAAATCGTTAGATATAGAATCGTCATAAGATAATCCTCTAGAGTATTTTTGAATCTTTTTCGCAGCGTTTAACATATCTTCCAAAAAGACTCTAGGCTCCCTCTGCATACTTGGCACTCCTCAGAACCTTTGGCCTAAGGGCTGGTTTGATATCGTCTAGAATGACTAAATCTACTGGTTTGTGAAAGTGATCTTCGAGTGTGAACTTCAAATCCATGTAGTTATCAAATGTTATCGCATTTTCCGTAAACTCAACCAATACATCAATGTCACTATTTTCTTTTTGCTCGCCCCTGCTATATGAACCAAACAAACCAATCCGCTTTACTCCATACTTCTCTTTCCATATACCCAAATTTTTCGATAACTCATCAAGTATTTCATGTTGCGATAACATATCAATCACCTCCATTCCCTAAATTTCCTTATCATTATAACATTTTTCCTTCGTTTTATTCATGATTGGAACATTAAAACCAAATCCTTGTTGCCATAAGTTAATCAAACGTTTAATTAAATCCAAAGATCGCATGATTTCACTCTTTTGCACGCATACTAAGTAAGAATGTAATGCAAAGTGAAATGGGGTGAATGGAATATGGGAAGAGATGAACATCGCAAGCCAAAAGGAAAAAAGGCTCTTTCACAGACACCGAAAAGTCAAATTGTTGACAATGACAATATTGATGTCGAATTTTCTGAAGAACTTGCAGATGCGGAGGACAAGGAAGCGCAAGCAAGAGCCCATGCTGCAGACAAACGAGCAAAGAATAAGTCACCTTTCGTATGAGGGTAAAGCCAGGTTCCTGTAAGGAGTCTGGCCATTTAAGTTGGGAAAATAGGGAGTGATTTCCAATTGGCGTTTTGCTTATTCTTCTCGTTCTGGGAAAATAACAGTTAAATCGATTGTAAAGTTTTCCAATATGTGAATCGGAATCTTATCTTCCCTCGTATAGACATCATGAAGTTCTAATGAGTTTTCTTTCAATAGGTATACTTCAATTACTTGATTAGCTGGGTCAATCATCCAGTATTCTCTAACTCCTGCCCGCCCGTAAGCCAATCTTTTATCAATTCGATTAATTTTTGCGGAAGACGAAGAAATAATTTCTACCACAAGATCAGGGGCACCGACAATTTTGCTTCGAGTAATCTTATTCGGATCACAGACTACGATTAAATCAGGTATAACCCAATTTCTAACATTTTTATCAATCCATTTTTCACGATAATCTTCAAATAAGTAAACATCGATCGGGGCAGCAAATGCTCTGCAAGTCTTTCCCCTGAGATGTGAACCGATTTCAATGGATAATTGCATGGATATTTCCTGATGCTCTGGCAAAGGAGAAGGAGCCATACTGATTATTTTACCATCTAATACTTCACATCGTTTTTCTTCCCACGTTTCATATTCCTTGTACGACATTACCTTTTTGTTTTTGTCTGCTAGACCCATTTTCCCACTTCCTCCCTTACCCATTCTTATTTTAACTTCCATTATACAATAACAATTAAAAATCTCTCATTCTGAAAGAAGTTGCGTAGCTGGTTGTGATAAAATTGTTATAGTTTGCAGGGATAATGGGGGATCATTAAAATCATTCAAATGAGCAACTGGTTTATTGTTTCGTGGTATAATGGTTGAAATCAATCGTTTGAGGAGGCGATCCTTTTTGAGTCTTCCGCACGAACGAAAAGTAAGCATCGAGCAATTTTACAAAATGAGGGAAGAAACAACTGAATTATTGGAATACATGGATGGAATCGTGTTGTTGTCGCCTTCTCCGTCAACCGCACACCAGAGGGTTTCGGCTCGGCTACAAGCAAGGCTGTTTCATTTTTTGGAAGGCGGAGAATGTGAGGTCTTTAGTGCACCATATGATGTTCAACTGTACCGGAAAGATTTGAAGGGTACAAATATTTTTATGCCGGATTTATCAGTGATATGTGATAAAGAAGGAATCGAGGAAAACCGATATGTTGGTGTGCCAACTGTGGTTGCTGAAATTTTAAGCCCATCGAATCAAAGCCACGATTTGGTGACGAAAATGGAGGCTTACATGAAATACGGCGTGAAGGAGTATTGGATTGTCAATCCGATGTTAAAATCGATCCAATTATACGCTATAAATGAAAATGGTGTATATCAACAGATAGAAGTAATGAAAAATACAGGGCTTGTAAAATCTGAAGTGTTAAAAGGATTCCAGGTTAGGTTAGAGGATATTTTTAAATCATAATTAAACCAAACAAGAGATAACAGTGAAAGCAAATTAAAACCAATTGCTTTACGATTGTTATCTCTTTTTTCTATTTAGGATGATTTTTTTAACATGTAGCTTGTTGCAAGGCTTCTTGATATTTCGGATACCACTTTTTCCAGTGAGCTTTACGGTTTTCGATTGCTTGTAGCGCCTCGATTACTTCTAAGCAAACATGCCAACCAGCTAAATCCTTCGTTGTCTGGCCTTTTCATGCAAATCTCCTCTTTTTGTTGAAAGTAAAGAAAAATTTATTGATAATGATTATCAATATCAGTATAATACTTACTATAATTGCGTCTTTATTTATTGTTAATAACTTATTGAGAATGGTAATCAATAAACAACTGAGGAGTGAAGGAAATGGATCAGCACGATTTATTTGATGTGACAGTGATTGGAGGGGGACCGGCAGGGCTTTACTCCGCTTTTTATAGCGGGTTAAGAGAAATGAAAACAAAGCTTATCGAATATCAACCGCAATTAGGCGGAAAAATACATGTTTATCCAGAGAAAATGATTTGGGATGTTGGAGGGCAGACGCCAATTCTAGGCTCAGCACTCATTACACAGCTTGTCGAACAAGGCCTAACGTTTAACCCAGAAGTCGTGCTAAATGAAAAAATAGAATCGATCACACGCAATGGAGAAGGCATGTTTGTCTTACATGCTGCTTCTGGCCAAAAGCATGTTTCAAAAACGGTCATTGTTGCAGTTGGAGGAGGAATATTGAATCCGAAAAAGTTGGAGATTGAAGGAGCAGAGAGATTTGAAGTGTCTAATTTACATTATACAGTAAAGTCATTACAACGCTTTAAAGGGAAAACGGTCATCATTTCCGGTGGAGGAAATTCCGCGATTGATTGGGCGAATGAAATAGAGCCGATCGCAAGGAAGGTCTATTTAACATATCGAAAAGCCGCCTTGGCGGGCCATGAAGCACAAGTCAAGCAGCTTATGAACAGTTCCGCTGTTTGTTTCTTTGATACGTCGATTACAAAATTAATTCCTTGTTCAAATAACGAGAAGATTGAGCGTGTTGAACTGACAAATCACAAAACAGGAGAAAAAACACTTTTGCCAATTGATGAAGTAATTATTAATCACGGCTATGAACGGGATATGTCATTACTTGAAAACAGCGAATTGGACATTGCAAGAGTTGACCATTATTTTATTGCGGGAAATTCAACAAGCGAATCATCTGTTGAAGGCCTTTATGCTGCTGGAGATATTCTGCAATATGATGGAAAATTAAACTTAATTGCGGGTGCTTTTCAGGATGCGGCCAACGCGGTAAACAAAGCAAAGCAATTTATTCAGCCAAATGCAAATAAAACCGCCATGGTCTCTTCCCATCATGAAATCTTTAAAAAGCGGAATCGGGCATTGATAAAACAAATGATGAATGAGAAGTTTAAGTATTAGAGCGAGCGAATGAATAAGCCCTTTTTGAATATGATTACTCTTGGTGAATTAAGTAACGAATGTCCACTAAAATTTTTTCTCGATCAACTGGTTTATCCCTAGAAGCCATATCGTAGAGCGCCCGTACTTGATTTTTATTGTCAATTAAATACATGGTTGTGGAATGCGAAAAGAAATCGCCTTCGACTTTTGTGTATTGCATTTGGAGTTCTTTCGCAATCTTTGCTGTTTCTTCTTCCGTTCCTCTCAGCCATTTCCATCCAGCTGTATCGGCTTGGAAAGATTTTGCATAGCTTTGAATGACCTCACGTGTGTCGTTTTCCGGGTCAAAAGAGAGGGAAATGAGTTCAACCTTATCTCCAAGCAAATCCTCTTTTTTCAACTGTTCCTGGAGAAGGCTAAAATCGGCCATTGTTAATGGACAAAAATCAGGGCACCGCGTATAAAAAAATGCGAGTATTTTTACTTTTTCATTGTTTAATTGGTATCCGTTTGCATGCACTTCTTCCAACTGAATGTCGCTAACTTTTCCTAGAACAGGGAGCTTTTCATTTTTCGGCCAAAGTAAGGTAACAAGGGCAAAACCCGCGATGCTAATGAGGAGAAGAATCAAGGGTACAAACTTTTTATTTTTTTTCACAGCTTTTTTCCACCTTCAAAAAGTAATAATGCAGGCGTTATCATAAGGAAAATGCCAAATGTGCTAAAGAGCATGATGTTTTCATCAATCGTATTTGGATGGGCGGACGGTAGACTGCATAAAGAAGGATTTTGAATGACAGCGCCAAGCATTGTTCCCATGATCCCCCCGATAACCCCATGGTAAAAACCCGATAATCGGGCCTTCGGTGTGACGAGTGAACCGTAAATAGCACCAATCAAGCCCCCGATAACAACCGTTAAAACATAGATGACAGATACGTTCTCTGGCAATAAAAAATAAATGTTCATTCCGCTGTTCAAGCTTAAAATGCTGGCCAAACTTCCCATTGCCATTCTGCGGCTCTGAGTAAGTTTTTCTCTTTTTTTATTCAAAAAACGATAAAGAACCACGCCAATAAGACTATTTATCATAAGAAGGCTCAGGTGAATCATTATCATCTTCAGCATACAGCTCCTTCCTCGATGAGCAGATAACGAGGAAAATTGAAAAAATAAATAAAACCTCAATAAATAGTAGAAATAACGTGCTATTTTTGGCTACCGCGCCGATCATCGGAGACATAAGTCCCATCATTAAACCGTTTGTATATCCTGTTATAAGTGTTTTAAAGTCAAATAATCCTCCAAACAATGCTCCCGCTCCCATGCCAACGACCGTGGTAACTATCGTTACTAGAACGTAGTGCAATGGGAATTGATAGATTAGAATAACCCCTGTCACAACTGCTAAAAAACCCCCGGTTATAGTTGCTGAATTCATGACGGTATGAAAGCCTATTCGGCGACGAATTTTTAAAAGATAAATGTATGCTATACCGACTGCTAACATGTTCGCATAAAGGAGAAAACCTAGATATTTGAACAAAGCCGTCACCCTTTGAAATTTCTTCTCTTTCTCACTCACTGTAGTATATGTGAAACATTTTCCATTAATTGCAAGAAGGTTTTTTCTGTCTAAAAATCATGCGAAAATCCTATTTTTAATCGAAAAAAATAGGGTATGAGACTAGAGAGAACTTTTTACAGGGGAGGAGAAAAGATGAGCGGCACCTTCAAAAGAAACAGTAACAAAAAGGATGAGCAGCTACAGAAATTTCGTTCAAATGATCGCGATAAAAAAATGACGACAAATCAAGGACTGCCAGTGTCAGAGGATGAATTTTCACTCAAGGCTGGCGAACGAGGCCCCACACTTATGGAAGACTTTCATTTCCGCGAAAAAATGACGCATTTTGACCATGAGCGGATTCCTGAAAGAGTCGTTCATGCGAGAGGGTATGCGGCACATGGCGAATTTGAGCTGTACGAATCGATGAAGGACTATACGAAAGCAAAGTTTTTACAGAAACCAGGTTCGAAAACGCCTGTTTTCGTTCGATTTTCTACAGTCGTGGGATCGCGCGGATCCGGGGAATTGGCAAGGGATGTACGCGGCTTTGCGACGAAGTTTTACACGGAAGAAGGAAACTATGATCTCGTTGGGAATAATATACCTGTTTTCTTTATTCAGGATGCCATTAAATTTCCTGATCTTATCCATGCGGTGAAGCCGGAGCCGCATAATGAAATTCCGCAAGCGGCGACAGCCCACGACACGTTCTGGGATTTCGTTGCCAATAACCAGGAGTCGGCACATATGATCATGTGGGCCATGTCTGATCGGGCCATTCCGCGAAGCTTCCGAATGATGGAAGGGTTTGGCGTCAATACGTTCCGTTTTATAAATGAGGAAGGGAAAGCGTTTTTTGTGAAGTTTCATTGGAAGCCTTTGCTTGGCGTCCATTCTGTTGTTTGGGATGAAGCTCAGAAATTGAATGGAAAGAATCCAGACTTCCATCGCCAGGATTTATACGAGTCAATTGAAAAAGGAGACTATCCGGAATTTGAGCTTGGAGTTCAGATTATTAATGAAGAAGACGAGTTCATGTTTGATTTTGATATTCTCGATCCGACAAAAATTTGGCCCGAGGAAGATGTACCTGTAAAAATTATCGGAAAGATGACGTTAAACCGAAATGTTGATAACGTGTTTGCGGAAACAGAACAGGTTGCTTTCCACCCAGGGAATGTCGTACCAGGCATCGATTTTACGAACGACCCGCTTCTTCAGGGACGGCTGTTTTCCTATACGGATACCCAGCTCATCCGTCTTGGAGGACCAAATTTTCACGAATTGCCGATTAATCGCCCTGTATGCCCGTTTCACAATAACCAGCGCGATGGTTATGGACGGCAAACAATCAATGTTGGCCAAGTAAGCTATCATAATAATTCCCTAGCAAAGAATACTCCATCGCCGGCAAGTGAGGAAGACGGCGGTTATGTACATTATCAAGAAAAAGTTGACGGGCGAAAAATAAGGGCGCGCAGCGACAGTTTTAAAGATCACTTTTCTCAAGCAGTCCTTTTCTGGAACAGCATGAGCAATGCGGAGAAAGAACATATTAAAAATGCGTTCAGCTTTGAACTGGGCATGTGTAAGGAAAAGACAGTCCGCCAGCAAGTTGTTGATATGTTTGCCAATGTGAGTCTTGAATTGGCACAGGCCGTGGCAAAAAACGTTGGGGTTGTGCCACCGGAAACCGGCGGATCAAGCATGACAAAAGCTTCACCTGCGTTAAGCCAGGAAAATACGGTTAAAAAACCGGATACGCGAAAAATCGCTGTATTGATTAGTGAAGGTTTTGACCAACGTGCAGGTGAAATCATCGGCGAATTGAAAAAGAAAGGAACTCAGCCTGTTATCATTAGTGAAGAACAAGGTTTGGTAGACGAAGAGAACGGCATGGCAATCGAGGCAGATCATACGTTCTTGACTGCAGATTCCGTATTATTTGATGCGGTGTATGTTGTCGGCGGAGCGAAGATGAGTGAAAAGTTTCAACAGGATGCTTCATATTTTGTAAAGGAAGCATATTCCCACTACAAGCCAATCGGCGCCACACACCAAGGGAAACACTTGCTTGACATGAACAAGCTGACAGGAAATGCTGGTGTCGTGACAGGGGATGATGCCGGCAACTTTGTTGAAAAATTTGTGGAAGCCGTAGCGGAGCACCGGTTTTGGGAGCGGAAAATTTTATAATAATTCAAACACAAACTTCCCTTTTCTAATAGAAATGGGAAGTTTGCTATTCTAAATTATCGATCGATTGGAGGGAAAAATAGAGTGTTTTCTGTGCTATAGGAAGAGGTGTTACCTATTTCTTTTGGGAGTCAATGCCAAATTGATTATAAGCCCCATGCATGACAGGCCCCACATATTCATTTAGCTTCCAACCATGGGTAATGGCGGCATAAACAAAATCCTTCGCTGCTGACACTGCCTCTTTCACCGATTTTCCTTTTGCAAGGTTAGCCGTAATTGAAGCTGCAAATGTGCAGCCGGCTCCATGATTATATGTTGTATCCACTTTATCTTTTTCAAGAAGGGTAAAGTCTTGTCCATCATAGAAGAGATCGACTGCTTTTTCATGTTCAAGTGCCTTTCCGCCTTTAATCACAACATTTTTGGCGCCAAGCTCATGGATTTTTACGGCTGCTTCTTTCATGCCTTCAATTGTTTTGATGGGGCCTGTTTTCGCGAGCTGGCCCGCTTCAAACAGGTTCGGCGTTGTGATGGTTGCACGTGGAAGAAGCAATTCGCGCATTGCATCGGTATTTTCCGGCTGTAGTACTTCATCTTCCCCTTTGCAAACCATAACGGGATCAATGACGACATTTTCCAGCTTGTATTCATCTATTTTTTTCGCACCTAGCTCAATAATCTCAACTGAACCAAGCATGCCGGTTTTCATTGCATCAATTCCAACAGATAAAATTGTATTCAATTGCTTTTCCACAATATTAACGTCAATAGGGTATACACCATGGCTCCAATGATTATCCGGATCCATTGTAACGATGGACGTAAGGGCCGTCATGCCATATACGCCATTTTCTTGAAAGGTTTTTAAATCGGCTTGGATACCTGCACCCCCGCTTGAGTCAGATCCAGCCAATGTCAATGTTTTTTTCATAGTCATCAAACATTCCTCCAAACGTACTTTTAATCCAACTGTATTTATAGGATATACCAATTTTTAATTAAAAAAAAGAAATAAATATGGACATTTTTGAGGAAATGATTCACTTCTTGGTGGAAATCTTTTTTGTTTATCGTTTCAAAGGGGGCAAATAGGGAACAATTTAAAAAGAGTTAACTTGTAAATTTACGGCTAAAGGAGATGAACATGATGACGGATTATAGTGAAATGCCTGAGGAAACCGGGATTGATCATAGCTTGAGCCTACTAAGGGAAGGGTACTTATTCATTCCGAACAGGCGCCATAGTTTTCATTCCGATGTTTTTGAAACGAAATTATTGGGAAAAAGGGCGATATGCATGGGAGGAAAAGACGCTGCGGAAATTTTTTATGATAATGAAAAGTTCAAAAGACATGGCGCAGCTCCGAACAGAGTGAAAGAAACACTATTTGGCGAAAAAGGTGTCCAAACATTGGACGGGGAAGCCCATCGGCACCGGAAAGCGATGTTTATGTCGTTAATGTTGCCTGAGCGCCTCGACGAACTGGCCGACATGCTAAAAAAACAGTGGGAAGTTGCGGTCAATAAATGGAAGGAAATGGATGAAGTCGTTTTCTATGAAGAAACAAAAAAACTCCTTTGCATCACCGCATGCCAATGGGCGGGAGTGCCGTTATCTGGGGACGAGCTGGAGCAGAGAACAGAGGAGCTAAGTTCCTTGTTCGAATCACCTGCAGCAGTCGGGCCGAAGCACTGGAAAGGGAGACACGGCCGAAACGCAGCAGAAAAATGGGTAGGAGAATTAATTGAGCAAGTGCGAGAGGGTGAATTGAAGGCGCCTGAAGGTATGGCATTACATACGATCGCTTCACATCTTGATTTAGAAGGAAATCTTCTAGACCCTAAGATTGCTGCTGTAGAAGTCATCAATATTTTGCGTCCGATTATCGCCATTTCCATTTACATCAACTTCCTTGCGCTTGCGTTATATCATTATCCAGAAGAAAAAGAGAAGATAAAATCGAAAGGCGAAACATACGCGGAAATGTTCATTCAGGAAGTTCGCCGTTTTTATCCATTTTTTCCTGCTGCAGTTGCCTTAGTAAAAAAGGATTTCACTTGGAAAGGGTACGAATTCAAAGAGGGAACGTTAACCTTGCTTGATTTATATGGAACGAATCATGACCCGGAACCTTGGGACAATCCTGATGTGTTTCATCCGGAACGGTTTGCCCATTGGGATGGAGACCTTTACAATTTCATACCTCAGGGTGGAGGGGATTATTATACAGGCCACCGTTGTGCTGGAGAATGGGCGACCATTCAAGTGATGAAAGTAAGCTTAGATTTTTTAGTGAATCGGATGGATTATGAGGTTCCTGATCAAGATTTAAGTTTCAGCATGGTCAATATGCCAAGCATTCCTAAAAGTAAAATTGTCATTAAAAATGTTAAGCCTAAATAAAAGCAAAGCCCTCTTTTAGAGAAAATTTCTAAAAGAGGGTTTATAATTTCCCAGTTAAATCATTGTTTCAACGTTATTCCTTAATTCCTTCCAGCCATTCAGCGTAGCAATGTTTGCACATCGTTTCTTCACGTTCTTCATTTTCATGAAAAAACGAAATGTAATGAACATGTTTTTCATCAATCTCATCATCACAATAGAAGCACTTATTTTCCATTCGTTCGCCATCCCTTTTTCATGAAATAATTTGTAAAGACATCGTTTATTTTTTCCATTGGTTTAAGAAAAATTCGAACAAAAATGATGGTTCATGAAAAAAGGCGTGAGCTTGTAATGATATATAGAGAATCCCCACGTTGCATTGGACAAACAATGTTTTAATCATTTAACGCAGAAAATGCAGAAGGAATCGCTGTACAGGACTGCAATCCGATCCTATAATGAATAGAGTTGTAGATTTTAGGAGGAAGCGATGTTCAAGAATGCATTAAAACAATTTCGAGTCTTAGGTATACTAGAAGGCAGCTCACTTCTCGTATTGTTATTTATTGCAATGCCGTTAAAATATTTTATGGATATGCCAGAAGCGGTAAGCGTCTTTGGCATGATCCATGGGATCCTGTTCACGGTGTATTGTGTGGCGATTATTTATGCGGCATTTGCCGTGAGATGGCCGTTTCGATTTACGATTGGGGCATTTGTTGCTGCATTCATCCCGTTCGGTAATTTTATTTTGGACAGTCGTCTAAAATTGTTAGAAACGAATTAAATCTATAACAATAACTGTTTTCCTTTTCTAGGGGGCGGTTATTTTTTTATGGGGGAATCAATAAATGAAGCTTGTTTCATGGAATGTTAACGGATTAAGGGCTTGTGTCCGGAAGGGGTTTCTTGATTATTTTGAGAAAGTAAATGCGGATATTTTTTGTGTTCAAGAGACGAAATTACAACCAGGTCAAATTGATTTGGAACTAAAGGGATATGATCAATATTGGAATTACGCGATAAAGAAGGGATATTCGGGAACAGCTGTATTTACGAAAATAAAACCGTTATCTGTTAAGTACGGTGTCGGTGATTCAAACGAAGAAGAAGGTAGAATCATTACGCTGGAGTACGAAAGCTTTTATTTGGTCAATGTATATACACCGAATTCGCAACGTGATTTGGCACGCTTGTCTTATCGTCTTCAATGGGAAGAGGACATACGGACATATTTGAAAAAATTGGATGATGTGAAACCGGTCATTTTATGTGGAGATTTAAATGTCGCGCATCAAGAAATTGATTTAAAAAATGTGAAATCCAATAGAGGCAATTCAGGTTTTACCTTTGAAGAACGCGAGAAGATGACAGCACTTCTTAAGGAAGGATTTATCGATACGTTTCGATATTTCTATCCACAAAAAGAAGGAGCGTACACCTGGTGGTCCTATATGAATAAAGTCAGAGAGCGGAATATTGGGTGGCGAATTGATTACTTTCTAGTATCTAATCGGCTTGAAGCAAGGCTGAAGGATGCCGCCATTCATTCCCATGTGCTAGGAAGTGATCATTGTCCGATTGTGTTGGAGATTGACTAATAAGGGAATGTATTGTATCACACGAACATCAATTTTGAGATTGAAAACATGGTCTGGCATTTAATTCATACTAAAACTATATAAATTGTGAGATATAATGAAATTAGGTACAATACCCTTAACAACGTAAGTGATTAAGCTATATACAACATTTCAATAATTGTGGGGTTTACGGGTGTTATCGTGATAAATTTCAAGGAGGGAAATAAAAATGCGTAACATACCAATGATTGTTACTACAGAATGGCTTGCGGAAAGACTTGATGACCCTAATTTAAGTCTATTGGATGTGACGACGTTCTTACAACATACAGATGATGGCCCTAATAAAGTTTGGTCAGGGAGGGAGGCGTATGAGAAAGAACATATACTTGGTGCGGTTTTTGCCGATTTATTGAAGGAATACTCTGATCCTGATGATGACAAATTGAGAGAAACATTTGAAAAGGTTGGTGCCCTCGACCCAAACAAAAAAGTAATTACCTATTGCGGCGGTGGAATTGCAGCGACTTGGAATGCCCTTCTTTTAAACAAGTTAGGCCAGAATAATGTAGCGGTATACGATGGCTCAATGTCGGAATGGGCTGCGGATCCTACATTACCATTGGACACAGTAGACAACAAAAATCGAAATAATGAATAAAGATGACAAAAGGTTTTTGACAAATCATAAGGGGTATGGGCTATAGAGACCCATCCCTCTTTAAAGTATATTTGCTCTAACTTAATCTACTTGATATGCATAGGTAACAAAGCGATCCCCGAATCGTTAGAATGAATAAAGTTCTAGTGTATTGATATCATCTTAATAACTCACAATTGGATTTGATAGAAAGAAACTGCGAACTTTCAAAAGGTGAAAAATAAGGGTAAGTGCCGTTACAAACATTTCTTACATGGATAGCACTTCCCCATACGTTTTAATTATTCATTTGCAACATCCACCAAAAGCAGGATTAATTTCTTACTTTCAAAAGTTGCATCCGTTCATTGAATAAAGAAGGATATGATAAGAAGCCGAGCATGGCGCTTGAAATCGCTGCAGAAGTTAATAGTAGAAAAACAACGAGCAGTTGGAACATGACTGCTTGGAGTGGATCGGCTCCAGCGATAATTTGTCCGCTCATCATACCTGGCAATTGCACGAGCCCCATTGTTTTTTGACTTTCAATTGTCGGGATCATGCTTGCTTTAATCGAGGAGATGAGCTGGGAGTGAATCGCTTGTTTCGGCGTACCGCCGAGTGAAAGGATAAGCTCTGTTTCATCCTCGTGCGAATCTACTTCTGCCATGAAGCGATTCAAGAAAAGAATCGAAAGGACCATCGCATTTCCAATCACCATTCCACTGATTGGAATCACATATTGTGCTGTCGGGGGTGTGATGTGAAACCCGATTAAAATACTTTGCGTCAATAGTTCGATAAAGAGAAGCGTAAGGCTGACTTTCCATAGGATGCCTTTAATAAAATGCCCTTTTTTGCGAACGTTGTCAACGGCTGCTACGATCATAAGCAGAATCATAAGCAGAATGTAGATTAGTTGTTCCGAATCGAAGACGAACTTTAAAATATAGCCGACAGCAAGAAGTTGTATGATCGAACGAACGGTAGCGATGATCGTATCTTTCTCTAATCCGAGCTTCAATGCTTTTGATAGGAGGAGCGGAATCAGTACGAAAATAAGCGTCATTGATAATGCGGTTAAACTCATTCAAGTCCCCCCCTCTACAAAACGCTTGACTTCATCTGTCTTTGGTGATTCGAGTAAACTGCTTTCCCCTGTTTCGATTACCTTTCCATTCATCAACACCCACGTATAATGGCCAATGGTCATCGCCTGTTCGAGATGGTGTGTAATCCATATGATCGTTACGTCGTAAGTTCGGTTGATGTCTACAATTAATTGTTCAATATCTTTCGATGAATTTTGGTCTAAAGAAGCAGTAATTTCATCAAGCAACAAGATGCGGGGACGGTTCACAAGCGTTCGTGCAATCGACACCTTTTGCCGCTGTCCACCGGAGAGGTCTTTGCTGTCCCGATGCAAAAACGATTTATCCAAACCAACATCTTCTAAAAACGAAAGCGCTTCTTGCTCTGTCAGCTTTTTCCCAGCAAGTTCAAATGGCAAAGCCATATTCCGAAACACACTACCTCTAATCATAGGTGCATTTTGAAGCGCAATTCCGACAGAGCGACGCAAGTCGACAGGCTTGTATTCCTGTATATGTTTGCCATGGATATAAATGTTTCCGGAAGTAGGAGAAATCAGCCCGTTGCAAAGTTTTAGCAAAGTCGATTTTCCCGCGCCAGAAGGGCCTGCGAGCGTCGTAATTTTCCCATCAGGAAAGGAGCCGGTTATATTTGTTAAAATGTTCGTGTCGTTTATCGAGTAGTTGACACGTTGAAAGTGAATCGCCGGATGATAAAGATTTGAAATGGCTGATAGCACATCCTTTTCAAAAAATATTAATTTGATAAATTTCTTTCTGCCGAGGCGTTATTTTTCCTATTGATGATACGTTTAATAATGGTATAAGGAAGCCATACAAGCGCAATGAAAAGTAAAGAAGCGAGAAAAACACCTGATGCAACCTCTTCAGCGATATTTTTTTCGTCTAAATGTGTGATGTAGACGAGAAAACAGGCAAAAACTGATTCAACAGAAAACAGGATCATATACAGCCAGTGCAGCCTTTCTTTGAACGAATAAAAGTACATGAATGCCAATAAAAACAAATAGATAAGCCCCAGGATCGTGCTGTTTATATGGAAAAAGCCTTTTTCAATCGCAAGCATCGCCAATACGATTCCACAAACGAGAAAGATATAATTATTTAATGCGCGCGGAAACCAATGCCCAAATGAAAAGATTCTTTTTTTCTTTTTTTCATTGGCTTCTGGATTGTTTTTAATGAACTTCTCATTCCACTCCTTGGACAGCTTGGGAGCTTGTGAAGCCCACTGGGATTCAAATGTAAAAGGAAGAAGGAGTTCTTCTTTATTTGATTCAAGCAATTCCAGCCGTTCTTCATCATTCATTTTTTTTCCGTATCTGTTCAATAAAATAACATCCGTGTAACTTAACTTCACTTCATTTTCCTGTAAATGCTTCAGCCAAACTGTCATTTCTGACTGATTGTAAAACGGAATTTTAATTAGCCGCCTGGTGCTTTCATTAAAGACGATAAACAGGACCGGCTTCATTTCCCTGATGATGCGTCCTCCTGATGTTCCTCCTGCTCGCTCCATCATTTGTCGATGAACATAAAAGGAAGCCACAACATATTGAATCGAAGAAAAAGGGATCATACCTTCAGATGGTTGTTTAGGCTTTTCCTCTTCCCAGTATGTAAATTGGATACCCTCCTGTTTTAAAATAAAGTGGGATAAATGGTTATTTTGCCAAATGAGATTTTTGGCAATCTTGTAAAGTTCTTTTACGATCCATAAGCCAAAAGGGATAAAAATAAAAAAAATAAAAAGCCATGGTGATTTAAATAGGACAAAGAGCAAGATTGGTATAATGATTAAAGCGAGTCCGACAACCATTACAAATGCCATGGCTAGAAAATAAAAAACCCACCAAAATGGCTCTTCTTTCTTTAATTGATGATTGTGAATAACGCCTGAATGGTTCAATTCTTTCACTCCAGTTTTATTTTGACGCAAATTCGGAAGAAAGTTAAACTACAATCATGATATCAAAGAGCGTGGTAGGTGGAAATGATGGATTTCATTTTATCGAAATGGCACCTCATTACGATTGCAGCAGGAGTCATTAGTTTTATCGCAATGAGGCTTGGCAAATATACGGCAAGAGAGACTGCCAAAGCAACGCTGGTCACGTTTTTCGCCTTTTACATTGGGCTTAGTTTTGTAGCTTATTTTACTAAGGAAAAAGCAGCTGATGTTTCATCGGAATCGGTAAATACGATTGAAGATCAAATGATAGCGGGGTTAGACCAAGAATATGAGCAGAACAAAGGCATTACATCGAACAGCCATTTGGCTGCTTATGTCAATTCTTTTGAGCAGGACGGAGAATATACGATCGACATTTACGTCGGTAATTACGACAATACAGAGAGCTTTCAAGGCGATGTGAGTATTTTGGTGTTAGATACCGAAGGGAATACCCAAGAAAAAACGTTCGAAGACCTCTCATTAAAACCAGGGGAGAAAAAAGGGATTGAACATTTTACTTCAACAGTAGGAGCTGTTCAATATAAATATAAATTTGAGGAAAAATAAGGATTTGCTATTAATCTATGAAAAATGGTTGCGAAAATCATTGGTGATGATACGATTAGACAGAATCGTTTTCAAGAGGGGAATTATATAAAGAAGGGGAAAAATAATGGAAGCTGATTTACTAACACTATTGAAGTACATATTTCTTGGATTATTGCAAGGCGTAACAGAACCGATTCCAATATCTTCAAGCGGGCATCTTGTTTTAGCCCAGTACTTTTTAGGTATAGAAACAAAGAAATTAACGTTCGAGCTCCTTGTTAATGCGGGTTCACTTATCGCCGTACTCATTATTTATCGGAATGATATCGCAAGGCTTATAAAAAATGGGCTATCTTATCTAATGACACGAAATGAAGCGGCCAAAGCTGATTTCCGTTTTATCATTTATTTGATTATCGCTACAATTCCAGCAGGTGTGCTCGGATTGTTATTTAATGATGTCATTTCTAATTCGGTGAAAGGCGTAAATGGCGTTTATGTTACGGCTATTACACTTTTAATTACAGGGATTGCGTTGTTTCTCATACGAAATCTTAGGGGGAGGAAACAGGATAAAGACATCAGCCTAAAAGATGCGATAATTGTTGGCCTTGCGCAGTCCGTTGCCTTAATACCGGGTATTAGCCGGTCGGGCGCCACAATTGTTGCGGCAATGGGACTAGGGATGAAGCCAGCTACAGCTCTTCGCTTTTCATTTTTATTGTATATCCCTGTCAGTCTAGGCGGTACGCTGCTCAGTGTGACAGATATTGCCAGCGATCCGGATCTGTCCACATTGTTCATTCCATATGCAGCAGCATTTATCGCTTCAATCGTTGCTTCTTATTTTGCGCTTAGATGGTTTATGGGCATAATGGAAAGAGGAAATCTTGTCTATTTTAGTATTTACTGTTTTATTGTCGGTATTGCTGTATTAATTTTTGCTTAAATCATTAGAAGGCCAAGTGAAAGAATAGTTCCCCTTTCTCTTGTCCTTTTTTATCGTATTTAGGCGAGAAGACTCCATCCTCAGCGAAGCAGGGTGGAGATGAATCGCCTTCGGACAAGGGATAGCCCTCAACTATCTCAATTATCTAACTAGTATTTTTCAAATAATCGGGATACTTTCACATGAATGTATGCTATAATGGAAACAAATGTTCCTGTGATAAGAGGTGAGTGTCATGCTAGTCAATAAAGCATATAAGTTTCGCATCTATCCGAATAAAGAACAGGAAATTCTAATTGTCAAAACGATTGGTTGCAGTCGATTTGTGTTTAATTATTTTTTGGACAAGTGGAATCAAGCATACAAAGAAAACGGCAAAGGCTTAACCTATCATGCTTGTTCCGCCAGGCTTCCCCATCTTAAGAAAGAATTCGCATGGTTAAAAGAAGTCGATAGCATTGCGATTCAATCCTCACTCAAAAACC
>NZ_QCZG01000025.1 GCF_003097615.1 Pueribacillus theae | reverse complement strand
CATACCTATGTTTTCTTGCCTTGCGAAGATTGCCGAATATTACTTACACAAGATTTTACGCAGACCCGGAAAGGATCAGCTCACATAGGGCTGATCCTTTTTAATTAAGTTTTTCTGTCGCTTTATTTAATTCTTCTGCAGAAACCGCAATAGACTCAGCGGCTTTCGCAATTTCATTGATGACTTCGTTAACGCCCTCTAAATCTGTTTGCATCTTTTCATTGATACTTTTTGCTTCATTCATTGCATTTACTATTTCTTCAAAAGCTGTTTCGGTATCTTCCATCTTCTTCCCGCCCACTGCGATGATTGACTCTACTTGTTTGATAGATGAAGAGTTAACTCGGATTTGGTCATTTGTTTGCTCTATCAAATCCGTTACTCGAGTGACTGACTGGGATGTCTGTTCAGCAAGTTTACGGACTTCGTCTGCAACAACCGCAAACCCAAGGCCATGTTCACCAGCTCTTGCAGCTTCAATTGATGCGTTCAACGCGAGAAGATTCGTTTGTTCCGCGATGGATTTTACAATCTCAACGATATCGCCAATTTGGCTTGACGTTTTCTCAAGGCTTTCAATTTCTTCGCTAATTTTAGTTGTACTTTCTTGAACTTGAACAAATGTTTGATGCAAAGCATCAAGCTGTTGTTTGCCTAAATTAGCTGTCTCTTCTGCTTGTTCAGCCATCTGTGTACCCGTTGATGACTGTGCAGAAATCTCCTCCACTTGTGCTGTTATTTCTTCAATTGATGCACTCGTTTCTTCTGTTAGTGCAGCTAATTCATTTGCTGTGATTCCAACTGCTTTACGTAAATCTTGTTGTTTATTCAAATCTGCATCACGAAGCTTTTCAATTTGATTGTCGTAAGCTTCCATTACGATTTGCTGCTCAAAATTTAAAAGTTTAGATACGACAGTTAAAGCTGTCATCTTTTCAGAAGGATCAGGAATGTTTTCTTCGATTACTTTCATCAGTCCAGTTAGTATGCCTTGAAATGACGCAATGTACCATTTTTGTTTTAACCCGATTTCCACGTGCGCGTGGGCAATGCGAATTCGTTTATGAATGAATTTTTCATCAATGACACCGTCAAACATTTCAGAAATGTGAATCCTTAATGTTTTCTTTAACCGTTCTACTGTACTGTTATTATTGATAATGCTTATTAACTCAGAAACATTTTCCATCCTAGCGTAAAAACTTGTTACAATTTCGTCTAAATAGGGCTCAACATATTCTTTTAAAGCTCGGGCAATCAACAAGTCGCTTTCCGTTAACCCAATCATCTTCAACTGTTTTTCTAGGTCGCTGTCTTTTTCAAAATTAAGAATTGGTTCTGTATGATTGTTTTTTTCAATCAGAGATATTGAAGCATTTTTATTTTTTTTAAACAAAGAAGAGATTATCGCCTGTTTCATTCCGAACATCTCCTTTCTATTATGTACAAATTTAAAGACCTACTCTTATTTATCGGTTTATTTATCATTTCATTAATAGGCTCTGCAAACAAAAAAACCATTTCATTTAAGAAATGGTTTTTTTGTTAATATAATTTTTTTTAATCAAATCTTACCTTCCGGAAAGAACGCGTTAGCGGTTTTTCTTATTGTATACCTAAAGCAATCTTCGCCATTCGAGACATTCTGTCTTTAGACCAAGGCGGCGACCATACAATATTTACTTCCGCATCTTGAATCTCTGGAATATCAGACAACGCACGTTTGACCTCGTCCGCTATCACACCTGCAAGAGGGCAGCCCATCGCTGTCAATGTCATTGTAACAATTGCCACGCCATCGTCGTTCAACTCTACGTCATATACAAGTCCTAGATTCACGATATCGATGCCAAGCTCAGGGTCGATAACATTCTCTAAAGCTTTCATCATTCTGTCTTTCATTTCGGTATCCATTTCGATTCTCCTTTCATTATTCTTTAGAAGGAAGTTCAAATATACAGTAAGGTATTCAAAAGGCTGAAGTCGAAAGAGAGTTCGATGTCACTTTAATCAGGGGTAAGCTGGTGAACTTCTTTCTCTTCACTTTTGAACACACACTTAAAGTATATCCTTTCAAAAGAATGAATGAAAATGAACTGCTTATAGAGGTTGTTCAAAAAGTCCGGGAACGATAGGCTGCGAATCTCTACGTCAGCTTGCTCTTCCGCTCCTCACGTATTCTACAAACATACGCTGCGGTGCTCAGAGCTACGCTTCCTCGACCTTCTTGCCTCTCGTTGTCCTCCTTTCTGAACGCACTTTTTAATAAAGGACAATGAAAAGAGAATTGAAATATATTTTAATTCCTTAGGAGTGCATTCTCCTAAGGAAAAAGATTTTAAACCCAGCCTCTAGCTTTCATCGCTTCGGAAATTCTAAGCAAAGAAATCATAAACGCGCCAGTTCTTCTGTCAACAGCATATTTTTCAGAAATTTCTTTTACCTCATTATAAGCTGTTGTCATTTTTTGTTGCAGCCTATCGTTTACCTCTTCCTCAGTCCAATAATAATTCGCCAGATTTTGAACCCATTCGAAATAAGAAACCGTTACTCCCCCTGCATTTGCCAAAATATCTGGAATCACAAGCGTTCCATTTTTATTTAATATTTTATCAGCTTCAGGCGTACAAGGACCATTTGCCGCTTCAGCAATCACTTTCGCTTTCACTCTCTCGGCATTTTGGGATGTGATCACATTTTCCAATGCAGCCGGAATGAGTACATCGACATCCAACTCTAGAAGCTCGTCACTTGTAATATGCCTTTCTACTGCAGTATAGTTCGAAATTGAGCTTTCGTCTTTGCATACACAAACATCATCCACATCTAAGCCTTCAGAGTGATAGATGCCGCCTTGTGAATCACTGATGGCAACAATTTTGCAGCCTAAGTCTGCAAGCAGCCTAGATGCGATACGGCCTGCATTTCCAAATCCTTGAATCGCAACTGTTACGTTCTCGACTGGTAAATCCAATTCCTTTAACGCTTCTTTAATCGTTATGACACAGCCTCTTGCAGTGGCTTCGTTTCGGCCTTGAGATCCTCCGATGCTAAGCGGTTTTCCGGTGATGACACCTGGGGAGAACTTGCCTTTCATTTTGCTGTACGTATCCATCATCCAACCCATTACTTGAGCATTTGTATAAACATCTGGCGCTGGAATATCTTTGTCAGGCCCAACGAAGTCAGCGATCGCTTCCATAAAGCCTCTGCTCATCCGTTCTTTTTCAGCTAAGCTGTAATGACGCGGATCAGCAATAACACCGCCTTTTCCTCCGCCATAAGGCAAACCGACAACACCGCATTTAAACGTCATCCACATTGACAGAGCCTTTACTTCATCTAGCGTTACGTCAGGGTGAAAACGTATGCCGCCTTTCGTCGGCCCGAGCGCATCATTATGCTGTGAACGATAGCCTTCGAACACTTCGATTGAACCGTCGTCCATCTTAACCGCATAATTCACTGTTAAGACGCGTTTCGGCCTTTTTAAAATTTCCGTAATATTTTCCGGAAGCTTAAGAATTGAAGCAGCCGTTTCAATTTGTTTTTGCACAATTTCATATGGATTTAAAGATTCCTGTTCAACATTTGTTACATTTACAGATTGCATTTGTATCCCACCTTTGAAATAAATTTTGTTCGGCTTACCACCCCATAAGAAATTTGTAATGAAAAGTGACTATTTCTTAATTATATACTAAAGCAAAAGGTTGTAACAACTATAATTTTGTACATTTGTAGAAATTAAATGTACCTTTCAAACCAGCGAACCGTTTCAATCACACCTTCGCGTGATACCTTATGACCGCTCGTTTTATCAACAATAAAATGGATTCGGTCGGGATGATCCGTGTAATGCTTTTTGCATTTTAAATAAAAATCAAATGTTGGGCCGAAAGGAACGACTTCATCAATTTCACTATGCCAAAATAACAAAGGGCGCTGCATTAATTTATCAGGTTGCAGACTTAAATCAAACTTGCGAAGTTGAGTGTACAATTTTTCAAGATCTTCTTCAGAAAATGGAATGTCATTTTTGTCTTTCTTAAGGGAGGCCATTTTCGATTTGGCGAGCACTTCATAGGAGGGCGAGCCCATTAAGGACACTGCTGCTTTCACCCAGCTATATTGGGTTAAAGCACCGAGCGTAATAATTCCGCCCATAGAAGTTCCTGCAAGGCCAATGCGTTTCTTATCCAGAAGATCTTTGTGGGTAAAGGCATTCACAAAAATTTCAAGCTCTTTAATCATTTGCAGTACGATTTCCCAAAACGAGTAATTTAATTCCGATTCCGTCATAAGAGCCTTTCTTTCACCGTGCAGCGGAGCTTCTGGAAGAAGTACACGAAACCCTCGCTTCGCAAGATAGTAGGCATAGTGAAGATTGTGCTCCTTCGCACTCTCGAACCCATGCACGAAAATGATACCAGGAAGCTGTTCATCTTTCTTCTCGCTTAAAACGACATGTAAAAATGGAAGGTTATCAGTAAAATCGTGTTCTACAGTTATCAAGTGATTTCTCCTTTTCATTTTTAGGAAGTAATAATAAATTGGGAAAATGTATAGGAATCTGGCTTCTACCTATATCATACACCTATTTTTATGAAAGGAGGAATCGAAAAAAAATTTCGAATACTAAAATAATCCATCCTCCAACCGGATGGATTATTGTTCGTTTTCGTTATAATATTTCACAGAGTACTGGGAACCTTCCGACACCATTTTGTTGTCTTCAAAATCCTGAGGGTATGGATGCCCTCCTTTTTCAATCGGAAATTCTTCGGGGATTTTATTGTGGTTTGATGAATTTGTATTCATAAATTGATTTTTCACTTCATTTATTTTTTCGAATAAATGATCTCTCCGTTCTTTGTCTTTCAGGTAATAACCGGCAAGCGCAAGTGCTGATAATAGTATCGCTCTTTTTTTCACTGTGAAGCTCCTCTCTAATAAATAGTTGTGTCTTTAATAAAATACCCTAGACCTTTCGATATAAAACATTTTAATTTTTACTTTTTCGTGATATTATTTAAGGTAAACTTTTTGCATTTTGGCCATTAATTCATTTGCCAAGATTTTGTAGCCGTCTTTTTGAATTGAAACTCCGTCTGAGGCAAGCCGCTTTTCATTCTTGGCAATTTTCCATAAATCAATAAATAAGCAGCCCGTTTCCTCAGCAATTTTCTTTGTTTCTATCGCATATTTCTCAATCGAATCATTTACACTCATTTCCCGTTTTTCATTGTAAAATGGGATAGGGCTAATTAATATTGTTCTCTCAGGTGACACTCTTCTAACCATGTAAAGGAGATTTGTTTTAAATTCGTTTATTGTGACAGGTTTCAAGGTGCTTGCATCATTCGTTCCGAATAAAATGGAGACAACATCAGGATCGTGGTAAAGGACATCTTCTTGAAACCTTGCCAAGCCATCTCGAGATGTCCCGCCATGGACACCCGAATTGATGACAATCCAAGAAGACATCTCTTCACGAATGATTGAGGTTAACCGGCGTTTGCCATTATTTTCTTTTTCTTTAGAAATTAAACTATCTCCGAAACAAACTAATGTTGGCATTGTTATCACCTTTATCCGTGTAACTCCTTATCTACATATATTAAACGATGAAGATTACTAAAATGTTTCACTTTATAAACATTTATACTAAAATTTTATTTTATAACTTTTTTGTGCTGTTCTTCGTTATAATAACCATTAGAGAAAAATCACGCCGTTAGGGGGGAAAAGATGAAAGTCTATCAAGTTCCGGTTCACGCCGATCAACAATTAATAGAAAAAATTGCCGGTCTGCTCATGCAGCAAATGACGCGCCATGATTCAGATGAAGCGTACCAGCTTTTACTGAACGGAATTAATGAAGCATTAACTGAAGATTCTCCCGCTAATATACTTGTAGCTGAGGAAAATGGAGACATTTTAGGCGTTGCCTTTTTTAATGTAGGGATCAGTTTAAAGATGGGCGGACCGTACGTTTGGCTTAACGATTTATTCGTCCACAATGATTATCGAAACCAAGGAATCGCCAAGAAACTGCTCTTGCATTTGATTCGTTGGGCGGAAAGGGAAAACATTCGGGGCATCGAATTGGAAACAGGCGTCAATAATTCTGTAACAAAGCATTTATATAATTCCCTAGGTTTTCATGATATTGTTTCCAATCGGTATTGTTTTAACTTCTAAGTAACAACCTTTTCGTTGTTGATATGGTACGATAGAGTAAATGAGTGAATGATTGGAGGTTTAAAAATGGCAATATCTGTAAAAGTTGAGCAAACACCTAACCCAAATGCTTTAAAATTTACCGCAAACAAAACAATTTTTGAAGGAACGAAAAGCTACTCTTATAAAAAAGGCGATACTCCTGATCACCCTCTTGCCGCTGCCTTAATTCAAATTGAAGGCGTTGATAATGTTTTTGGCTATCAAGACTTCATCACTGTCAATAAAACCTTTGAAGCGGATTGGGATACCGTTCTCCCTCAAATCGAAAAAGTATTTGAAAACGAAAATTAATCTGTTTGACAAAATCCGGGCATTTTTTGCTCGGATTCACTATTACTTGAAAATATCTGAATATTTTTAAAGTTATAACCGGAGGAGAGTGAAAAAATGCCAGATGCAGCAGAAAAAATGCCAGGATTTAACGAGAAGATTATTATCCCCTTTTGGAGTATTATGGTATGGCTTGTATTGATGAATACATCAATGTTTAATGTCGTCATGCCGTCAATCATCTCAGATTTACAAATTTCGCCTGCTGCCGGATCTTGGATTGTTACTGGATATTCTTTATTTTTAGCATTATCCACATTTACTTTCAGCAGACTGTCAGACTTTATTCCAATCAGAAAGCTGTTAATGATTGGGATGATGACGTTCGGCCTCGCTTCGCTCGCCGCTTTTTTCTCAAATACTTTTCTAGCCTTGTTGGCAGCCAGAATAGTCCAAGCGTCGGGTGCGGGCGCGTCTCAAGCGTTGGGCATGGTGCTTGCGGCAAGATATATCCCTCTCGTTCGAAGGGGAAGAGCGATGGCATCCATTTCTTTAGCTGCCTCTCTCGCATTTGGCTTAGGTCCAGTGGTTGGAGGGCTCCTTGCCCAAAAACTTGGTTGGAACTTTTTATTTCTTGTTACTTGCCTTGTATTGTTTTTACTTCCTGTATTTTTCAAACATTTGCCTCATGAACAGCTGAACAAAGGGACATTTGATTTTTGGGGATGCCTGTTCGTTGCCGCTTCCACAGCAAATTTCATGTTATTTTTGACAACTCTTCACTTTATTTATCTGGCTATCAGTTTAGCAGCATTCGGGATTTTATGGTGGCATATCGGTAGAGCAAAAGCTCCCTTCATTCAATCTGATTTGCTTAAAAACCGCTCTTATTTAATGATTGTTTTTATTGGGCTTACAGCATTTTCGGCCCACTTCGCAACCCTTTTCTGCATGCCGTTGTATCTATCGGAATTTTATGGAAAACAGTCAATGGAAATTGGATTTGCGATCTTTCCAGGTGCCATGTTGTCAGCTGTCTCAGCTATTTTTGTGGGCCGCCTCATTGATCGGTTTGGAACAAATCTTACGATGATTTTAGGGAATGTGTTGCTTTTGTGTTCTACAACGCTATTTTTCCTATTATCGGCCTACCATTCATCGTTGACCGTCCTTGCTTATCTATTGATGAGTTTAGGATTTTTCTCATTAACTGCGAGCATTTCCAATGAATTAACGCGAATTTTGCCTGCAAAACAAATTGGTGCAGGACTTGGTTTGCAGCAACTAATCAACTTTATCGGGGTTGGTATTGGCGTATCAATCGCCGGAGTCTTTGTTACAAAACAAAAACATTTAGCAGCAATGATTAAATATCAAAACACATTTCTGTTTTTCGCTTTCTTGTCGTTTATTTCGTGTTGTGTGCTTTTGATTTACGTATTTAAGAAAAACAAAAGAAATTCCTTTACTAATTCCCCTCTTTCCGCCAAAACAAAAACTCCCGATTGATGGGGAGCTTACTTTTTTATATAAAATAACCAGCTGTTACCGGTAAGTAGATTTAATTAATGAATCCTTTGATTTGCTTTTTTTCTAATTTCCCGAGTGATAAATCGTAATAGTTTTTGAAGTGAAAAACCGAGCAATAAGATGATAACCAATAGCAATGTTATTGTTGCGCCAGGCGGTGTTCCCAATGAGTATGAAGATAAAAGACCGGTATACATACTGAACAAAGCAACTAAAATGGCCGAAATAAAAACCATTTTGAAACCTTTGGCTATTTTAATTGCAAAAGCAGCAGGCAAAACGAGCAAAGCCGAGACTAACAAAACACCGATTGTAGGAATGATAACAGCGATAGCCAACCCGGTTAAAATACTGAAGGTGAGAGAAAGCAGATTTGTATTAATTCCAGTTGTGAATGCGGTGTCTTCATCAAAAGTCATAATATATAATGGCCTTCTTAAAAATATAAAATAAAGAATCGTTAAAATCGTTACTCCTAGTAAAACGTACACTTGTTCATCTGTGATCGTAACAATCGAACCGAACAAATACTGTTCGACATTCATCGTCATGCCGCCTTCAGACAGGCTCATAAGAAATAAGGCAAATGCCAATCCTGCCGCCATTAAAATAGCAATCGAAACTTCAGAATATGTCCGGTAAGCACGGCGCATGTATTCAACTCCAATCGCTCCTATGACAACAACGAGCATGCTGGTTAAAGCGATGTTTGTATGAATAAAAAAGCCGATGGCGACCCCCGAGAGAGAAATATGGGACAACGTATCTGCCATGAGCGCTTGCCTGCGAAGCACAAGAAAAATACCTAGCATTGGTGCAATAATTGCAATTAATCCACCGGCCCAAAATGCCCGTCGCATGAATTCAAGGTCAAACATTTCCATCCGCCGTGGTCTCCTTCTTCCAGCATAATAATTTTATCAAAGTAACGTTCCAATTCCGCTTGTTCATGTGTAACCATAACAACTGTTCGATTGTGATGCTTGACTTGATGGGCCATAAACTCGTAGAATCCTTGGCGGCTTTCATAATCCATCCCAGTTGCCGGTTCATCTAATACTAACACATCTGGATCCGACGCCAATACACGGGCAATGCAAATCTTTTGTTTTTGCCCACCGGAAAGCTCGCCGATTTTATGATCTCGATATTCCCACATGCCAACCATGTCCAACGCATTCTCTACCAGTTTATCGTCTTCTTTGTTCAATTTTTTTAACCATTTTCCTTTTGTAAATCGTCCAGAACGAACCAGTTCGATGACTGTACTTGGAAAACCAACGTTAAATGAGGCGATTTGCTGTGGCACATAACCGATGTTCAGACGGTTTCCTTCACTATTTTTCTTGCTGATTTTTACTTTTCCTTTCCATGGCTTTAACAGTCCAAGCATTAATTTTAACAATGTTGATTTTGAAGCACCGTTCGGGCCGACGATACCAACAAATTCACCGTTTTCAATGTCGAAAGAAATCCCGTTTAATGTTGGGAAGTGGGAATAACCAAATACGATATTTTCCAAAGAAATCAGCTTCATGACTAACAACCCTTTCAATTTAGAAGTTAGAAGTTGGAACTGTCTGAATGATTCAAAGGAAAAGCGTGCATCTTCCCGATACACACTTTTTTGATTCAAATCTAATGTAAAGATTTTTCAAGTGCTTTTAAATTATTTTTCATCACTTTTAGATAGTCAAGCCCTTGATCCTGCGATTCTTTACTTAATCCTTCTAGCGTACTAAGAATTTCCGTTTCAGCGCCTATTTCTTTCGCTAAAGTTTCAGCTACTTTAGGAGATGCCAGTTCTTCGAAATAAATAACTTTCACATGATGTTCTTTTGCAAACTTTTTCAATTCTGCCAGTTTAGCAGGGCTCGGTTCTTGTGATGGAGATAATCCCGAAATCGACATTTCTTTCAGGCCATATTCATTCGCCAAGTAACCAAAAGCGGCATGCTGCGTAATAAATTCCTTCGAACTTGCATTTTCTAATGATGCACGGTATTCATTATCCAACTCTTTTAATTTATTGATATACTCTTTACTATTCTCTTCATAGTATGATTGATTGTCTGGGTCAGCTTCGATGAGCGCTTTAGTAATTGTTTCTACCTCTTTTTGCGCTAAGACTGGGCTTAACCATACGTGAGGATCTACTTCATGGCTGTGGTTATGTCCATGACCTTCTTCTTCATGGTCATGTTCATTTCCTTCAATTAATCTGATGCCATCACTTGCCTTGACAAAAACGGTATTTGCTTTTTGCAAGCTTTTTTCAATGGTTGGCACCCATGTTTCGAAATGTTCGCTGTTATAAATAAACAAATCTGCACTTTGAATATTTTTAACATCTTTTGGCGACGGTTCCCAATCATGAGGCTCCACACCCGACGGAATTAGCAATTGGACATCAGCCTTGTCTTTCGCGACATTTTTTGTAAAATCATACATGGAGTAAAACGTTGCAACAACTTTGAGCTTTTCCTTGTCTAACGCTTCTTCGTTTTTGGAAATTCCATCATTATTTCCACATCCGGCGATAAAAATCGTGCTAACAACAAATAGGATTAAAAGTGCTTTAAAACAAATCTTCTTCATTTTCCCCTCCGCAAATCGTAATGGTTACGATTTACACTTTATAGAATTACTCCAGCATTGTCAACAAAAAAATGGCTATAAAATCATCAGCTGGATGTACAGCTCCACTAACAAATAAAAACCAATCGCGAATTTCCAATTTTGCTTAATGCTGTTCTCGATAGGACTTTGTCCATTTATGCTGCTTAAAAAAATGACTGGAATGATTACCGGTGAAAACATAATGCTTATCGCACTGCCAAGGGTCATCGTAAGCACGATTAATTCTGGCGGATAAGGCAAATGTATACTTTTCACAATGCCAGCAATGATTACCATAACTGTAAGCGGACCAATCCCAAAAAAGCCTAAAAACACGACAATGAATGGGAGTACCCACAGAAAGTTTAAACCCGGAATATTTTCAGTCCAGTGGTAGATTCCTTCCATAACAGTAACAGATAACCCTGAAGAATTTAATGCTGCAATCAAAAGGCCAGCGGCAAAAAGCAAGGAAGTTTCCTGTGTCCGACTGGACACGCCTACCTTAATATAACGCTTCCCTTCAGCTATAAAATGACGAAACTTCTTTTTAACGAGAAAATAGACAACAGCCCAGCAAACGACAACGATTGGAATAATGGTAAGTAAACCAACCGGAACAAGCGCATTGACGATTAGCGTTAAAGCGAGTAAGGACAAAAATAAAAATAGAAATTCCAAAGGATTTCGATGTAGATTTTTCTTCCTATCTGCCCCGCCTAAAACCTCTGAGATTGTTTCACTAATGTCTTTTGAAATAGAGATTTTATTTCTTTTTTCATAAATATGTAAGTAGAAGACTGATAATAACAATCCTAACAATGATAAAATAAACCCTTGTATAAGTGCCGGAATCAATCCCGCGTTCATCACTTCCACTGAATAGGCAAAGCTCGGGATGCTAATCACCCAAATCGTGGATAAAGCAAATCCCCTCAATATCGAGGTTGCTTTAAATCTTTTCCAAGCTTCACTGTCATGCTTAGAAAAGAAAGATTGTACAATCTGGTAAACAACAGCAATTGCCCCGAACAAAAGGAAAAATGAAATCAACTGTGTCAAAAAACTATTCACAAAATAAAGCACTTTACTATTTTTAATCCGATCTTTTAATAAGATGATCGTATCTTCTACATAACTTTCTTGATTTAACACCCACCCAACAATCGGAAGAACGAGAAGCATCGAGATGAGAGAACGCATGGCCCTCGAACCTTCCCAAAAGACGGCAAAAAAGCTTGTATTGGCATCAAATATACTAATTGCCACCGCACATAAAACTAAAAACGATGGTAAAACAATCGCTCTTCTTTCAAGAGTCATCAAAGCAAAAAAGAGCGCGAGCAACCCGCACACTGATAGACTAGTAACGATAAAATTGTTTTCATAGATTATGGAAATAAAATTTAGTATGACATAACCGACTGCAAAAATTGTAAATCCTATACCAGCTACTCTTTTAACCATCTCCAACACTCCACTACCTATCTATCTTTCTTCTATCTATGTAAATTATCATACCACAAATTTTATTATAAACTTTTTTCCATCGTTAATCGTTTAAGGAACAGAACGCGCGATTCTACATCATTTTTATAAGGACGTGGCAACATGATTGAAATTCAGCATTTAACAAAACAATACAAAAAAAAGGAACTCGCTTTAGACGATATCAATTTAACCATTGAACATGGAATGTTTGGCCTACTTGGCCCAAACGGTGCCGGGAAAACAACATTGATGAGAATATTGGCTACTGTCATGCCTGCCACTTCAGGAGACGCAATGATCGATGGCTTCAGCCTCAAAAAAAACCCCGAGGCGATTCGCCGTAAGCTTGGCTATTTGCCGCAAATCTTTCAACTTCCTCCCCAACTAACCGCGGCCGAATTTCTAGATTATTGCGCTGTGATGAAAGGATTCAACAATAAAAAGGAACGGAAGCAGGAAATTCTGCGACTATTGGAGCAGGTGAATCTGACAGATAAACAAAATCGGAAAATCAAGACGTTTTCGGGTGGAATGAAGCAGCGGCTTGGCATTGCCCAAGCATTGTTAGGCAACCCCGATCTTATCATCGTTGATGAACCGACAGCAGGGCTTGATCCCGAAGAACGTGTTCGATTTCGCAATTTGCTCGCAAGATTCAGTGTGAATCGTACTGTCATCTTATCGACTCACATCGTTGCTGACATTGAAAGCAGCTGTGAGCAGCTTGCTGTTTTGAATCACGGGCAACTTGTAGCAACGGGCAGCACGAGCGATTTAACAAATCATGCAGAAGGAAAAGTATGGGAAGTTGAAATTCCTGCGGATAGCCAATCATTTTTCAACGAAAATCAAATTATTTCATCTCGAAAAACAGCGGACGGCTATGTTCACAAAGTAATCGCAGAGATAAAGCCATCAGATTCCGCCACACTTCTTGAACCAACTTTAGAAGATGGCTACTTGGCTTTGATTGGGCGTGGTGCGAATGGCTAAGTGGATCACGCAGTTCAAGTTAGAGAGTAAGCAGCTTTTCGGAAATTGGGTATTTTTGCTCCTTCCTCTTTTATTTGGCATTTGGTTTATAAGCGATCTGTCTCAAATTTTGGAGTTTTCCAAACAAGCAATCGCGCCATCTCAAGATTTATTTATGTACACGTATAGCTTCCATAAGATTAAACATACATTAAGTCTCGGTCTGGCAATCTTAATCGGTATTTTATTCATTAGAAGAGATTTGGTTAATCCAACATACGATTGGCTATCCGCATCACCCATTTCAAGCGGAACTGTATTATCGGCAAAATATATCGCAGGTATTTTATATCTTTCGCTTTTTACATTGTCCATGTGTGCTGTTTTTGTATGGTTTGCAATGAAGCGCGAGCTTGCTGTAAGTGTCTTACTGAAAGAAACCGCTTTTTTTGCGGTTCAATATGAAGTGTCGTATATGGTTACACTCGCACTTGCCATGTTTCTTGCTGTTTGGATTAAAAACCGAATCGTCTATTTAATCGGCTTTTGCGCTTGGATGTTTGGTACATTCTTTCTTGATATTTTTGTTATTTCAAGATTTAACCTCTATTTCTTGAAAACCTTTCACCTGAATCAATTTATGGTGGACGCTACCGAGTTTTTTGGAAATGAAGCATGGGGACTTTCTTTACTTAAAGATGAAGTATTCTTTTCAAGACTTTTTGTCATAGGGTTTGCAATCATGCTGCTTACCTGCATGAGCGCGATGTTAAAAACAGCTCGCCCAAGCGAATCATTGAAACGTTGGAAAATGTTTAGTATTGTGGCGATCATAATCGCTGCCGTATTATATGTACCATATGGCCAACTATGGAAAGAGCGTTATGACGTTTATAAAAATAACGTACTAACAGCGCCGATCATTAATTACAATGATGATGGGAACCAAGAAATTAGCTTTGGTGAGGATGAGGAATTTACAGTACACGATAACAAAAAATTCAGCGTCACAAGTTATGACATTGATTTGAAAAAAGATAAACAAAATTGGCTAACTGTAACAACAGATATAACCGTGCCGACGGAGGCAATTTCAAAAAATGAAGAGATCCCTTTCACTTTAAATCGGGCTTTCCGAGTTAAGAGCATTGAAATAAATGGCAATTCCGTAAACTGGAAGCAAAGCGACGACTTTGTAGAAATTGAACAACCAAGTATAGATAAAAACAGGGGTAAACAACAGATTAAAATTAGTTATGAAGGCGAATTATTTTTATGGAGCTACCGGATTGACAATTATGAAACATTCGACGGATTTGTTCGAGATGGCAATGTTTATTTACCAGCGAATATTGCTTGGTACCCTTTGCCGGGTCATCAATATTTATACGAAAAAAGCTTTGAAAATGAGTTGAGTTGCATAGATGATGCTAGTTTACTAGATAAGGCAGATTTCACGATTAAAGCGAAAGGTTTTAAAGATAAATTATTTAGCACGATAGGTTTAAGCTCCATGAAAACAAGTGTACAAATGTTTGCAGGCAAACAGCTGGATGGTGTCGATTTATTTGCAGGCAATTTCATCGAATTAACGTCCAACAATCATGAATTAACACTTATTACTACGCCGAGTAACAAGCTTGAAGCGAAAGCCTTTCTCGATCATGCGGCTGATGCCATTGACTATTTTAATACATGGATTAGGAAACCAGTCCCTCATGTGAAGCAAGTGATGTACTTACCAATCTTCGGATATGGACTTGAAGGTTTACACAATGAAACATACATGAACACAACATCAAGACATAATAACTTGGATCATTATCAACGTGTTAAAGTCATTAGTGCAAACTTATTCGGTGATGAACACCTAGGTACAAATCCTGATGAAACATCCGTTATTTACGGTATCCGCCAATCTTTTCTCTATTTATATTATCGTGACAGGCTTCAATTGTCTGACGACGAAATCGAAACAACGCCAAATGTCATTCCATTCGACTTTGAAGATGACGATAAAAATATTGACGTTTTTAACATGGTAAAGGATGCAGTTTCTAAAGGAAGAACAGAAAAGGTAAAACAAGTGTTGAACACCTTTTATGATAAAGGATTAACATTGAAAGATATTGGCGACGACAAGTATTCAAGGATCACATTTGAAGACTGGCAAACGGAATGGACGAAGGTGATGGATGATGAGTAAACTTATCTCTGAGCTAAAAGGACTGAAAAGCGTTTTGCTTTTCGCCCCCTTCACCTATTATCTCCTTGTCATTCTTTCTATCCTAATGGCTGATGAACCAAAAACCATTTTCTATTATAATGAAATGATTATGCTTCCACTTATCGTGATGATGGCTGGCCTATTGTTTCAGCGTGAATTTAGCGGAAGTATGATGGAGATATACGCCACGTTTCCAGTCTCTTTAATAGCCATGCTTTTAAGAAAAGTACTATTCCTTGTTGTAATAATCTTTACGCTCCACCTTGGATGGACGTTCATTTATTTAGCGAAATTTGACATGATGGAAACTACCGTATTTGCTTATAGCGGTGCCAAACCCGCTTTTAAAAGTACGTCTATTTTACACTTATTTTTTCAAGCTTTCCCTGGCTATTTATTTATTTCATCAATTGTGGCATCGGGTCTTATATTTTCCAAACAATTATATGGCGGCTGGCTTTTAGGCTTTGCTGTTTGGATGTTTTTTTCGCTTATGGGGAACGAATGGAATGGCCCCTTTTCACTCTATACAATTTATATACGGGAAGATACTGCTTTTTGGTTGAATCAGTTGCTTTTATTGCTATTTGCTTGCGGATTAACCATCATTTCAGCCATCCAATTGAACAAAAGAACACGTTGGATCGTTCTAGAAGAAGAGTAGGAAGGAGAACATAGAATGACAGATGAAGAATTGCTTGAACAAATGGCGAATGGCAATCAAGCTGCATTTGAAGCGCTTATCCATCGCTACCATAGCCCTTTGTTCAGCTATCTCGAACGAAAACTTCACGATCCTCAAAAAGCGGAAGATTTCACACAGGAAACATTTTTGAAGCTTATTAGACAGTTAAAAGCAAAAAAACAACCAAACAATTTAAAGCCTTGGCTCTACCAAGTCGCTACAAACCTATGCCGTGACTATTGGAAAAGTGCATTTTTTCGCTCTGAAAAACAAGAATTGGATCGTATTCCAGAGCCGAAAGATAGTAAAACTTCTATTATCGAGATTTATGAAAAACAAGAAGAAAGAAAAGAAATATTAGCTTCCTTGTCACAGCTATCAGAAACACAAAAAGAAATCGTGCTATTGCGTTTTTATCAAGATTTAAAGTATAAAGAAATTGCTGCTGCATTGGATCTCCCGATCGGAACGGTGAAATCGAACTTATTTCATGCATTGAAAAAACTGAAAACTTCTTTAAAAAGTTTTAAAATCACGAAGGAAAGTGATGGTGATCGGCGTAATGGATGATGAACTTCAAAAATTAGAAAGTGAATTAAAGCCCACGTTGGATCGTTACTTGTCACCTTCTCCAAGTGCACAAGATACACACAATTTAATTGTCCGGTTGCAAGCTGAGTTTGACGAAATGGCATCGATGAAAAGGAATCCTTCCATTCTAAAACAATTTTTTAACCAGTGGCGAACCTATCCACTTGTTTTTTGGGTAATAAGTTTATTTGCATTTGTGTTGTTATCTTTTATCGCTTCTAATCGAGTGTTGGATTTCAATTCTTTCTCGCTTTTGCTGCCGATTTTTTTATTGTGTTCAATCTTATACAGCTATAAAACATGGAATAAAGAAATGCGAATGGTCGAAATGGTAGCACCGTTTCCCCCTGCTTTGCTGCTTTATTTAAGGATGCTCATCGTGCTTCTAATGGTTGTTCTCTATGGCATAATCGCAACGGCTTTTTTAAGCACAGACATTTTACATGGTGCATTCCTGCCATTTGTGCTCACGTGGCTTGCGCCAACATTGTTTCTTGGAGGACTGCTCGCCTATGTTTCATTTCTGAAAGGAGTAAAGACTGGTTTTGTCATTGCTGCAGCCGGCTGGCTTATCATGAATATTATTTCAAGTCAACTCGAAGTGATTGACATTCATTTATTCCTGTTCGATATGCCAATTCTAGTGTTTGGAGTACTGATGCTGTTTTTAGCTTATAAAAAGAGTTTGCATGCCGCCAATTATTGAAGGAGCCAGCTTTATGCTTGTTATACAAGATTTGTCATATGTACGGGAGGATTTTGAACTCTCCATCGATTACATCGAAATAAATAAAGGAATCACGATCGTTGTTGGAAGCAATGGAGCTGGGAAGTCGACATTTTTACAATTGTTAGCTACAGCTATAACTCCTGATAAAGGGATTGTGGTGTATGACGGTCTTACGATCGAGGATAATTTACCATTTGTGCGGAGTGAGATTGGCTTTTTACCGACTGGGATGGAGATTTATGAAGAAATGACAGCACGGAAATTTCTTAACTATATGTCCCAATTAAAAGGCAACGTTCACAAAACTGAATTGGATGCTGTCATGTCTACCTTTGCACTGATAGAAATAAAAAATAAAAAGGTAAAAAAGTTGTCTCAAGGAATGAAGCAGCGTTTATGTGCTGCACAGGCGTTCCTTGGAAATCCATCATACATTTTGCTTGATGAACCACTTACTTCCCTTGACAGGATGGAAAGGCAGCGTTTTTTGTCCTATTGCAAGAAACAATCAAGGAAAAAAACGATTTTGATTGCAACCCATGAATTAAATGAATGGGAAGCGATCGCCGATCATATCCTTTGGCTTGATGGTGGAAACATCATTTTTTACGGTTCTTGTGACGATTGGAAAACAGATTTGCCGTTATCTGTGTGGGTTGGCACGATTCCAAACGAATTGCTCTCTTCTTTTCAAGATGAAAACATGATCGCTCTTAAGCTGACAGAACAAGAAGCTGAACTTCGCATCATCGCGAAGTGCCCACCTTTTCCATCGTTTCAAAAAGTTTCCCCTACCATAGAGGACGCTTATTTTATACGCAAAAGAATGTTAAAATAAAGTGGACTTTTCCATTGCTTCTATCCAAGTGTTCTGAAACCTTTTTCTTTCATATTTTTTGCTGTATCGTTTGAAATTCACACGAAAAAATCCGCTGACCCCATCCTAGAGAATCAGCGGATTTTTTCAATTACGCTTCATTTGTTCTTGAGCCATTTTTATCATTTCTTTCACCATATTACCGCCAATCGGACCGCCAATTTTTCCGGCTTGTTCTGCGGTAAGTTGGCCATTGTTTTCTTTTTTCAAAGGGATCCCTTGTTCCTTTGCAACTTCATATTTTACATTATCGGGATTTTGCATATCGACCTTGTAGCCTTTCGCTTTCATAACGCGCCCTTTTAATTGATCTAACGATTCCCGGGCTTCCGGAATTAATATTTTATTTTTTCTCGCCATTTTATCCCCTCCTTTCCACTAATAGTTTTTCCTATGACACAGAACTTTAATTAGCGTTTCATCCAAGTCTCCTTTATTATTGTTATTGGAAGGAATATTTGGCTGTTTCACGAAATTCTTTTAACATACTCTAATTAATGAAAGAAGGAATAACGAATGAACAATCACGAAATCAGCTATGAATTACACGGAGATGATATGCAATTTGTTGAAGTAGAGCTTGATCCTGAGGAAACAGTCATTGCGGAAGCGGGAAGTTTAATGATGATGGAAGACGACATTCGAATGGAAACCATTTTTGGTGATGGGGCTTCAAAACAAGGAGGACTTATGGGGAAGTTGTTCAGCGCAGGTAAACGCGTGCTTACAGGCGAAAGCCTTTTTATGACGGCTTTTACCAACGAAGGCCGCGGGATTAAGCATGTTTCATTTGCTGCGCCATACCCTGGAAAAATCATTCCAATGGACTTAAGTGAATTAAACGGGAAAATCATCTGTCAAAAAGATGCTTTCCTTGCCGCTGCAAAAGGCGTATCAGTCGGAATCGAATTTCAAAGAAAAATCGGCACGGGGTTCTTCGGTGGAGAAGGCTTTATCATGCAAAAGCTTGAAGGTGATGGTATGGCATTTGTTCATGCAGGCGGTACCATTTACAAAAAAGAATTAAGCCCTGGCGAAACATTGCGTGTCGATACAGGCTGCTTAGTCGCGATGACTGGTAACGTTGATTATAATATCGAGTATGTTGGTGGCATTAAAACGGCACTGTTTGGTGGAGAAGGCCTTTTCTTCGCTACATTGCGCGGCCCTGGCTCCGTATGGGTACAGTCTCTTCCATTCAGCAGGCTCGCAAGCCGCATATTTGCAGCCGCACCAGAAAGAGGCGGCTCCAAAGGCGAAGGCAGTATAGCCGGAGGATTATTCGATCTACTCGGCGGCGACCGAAAATAAAAAATTAACGTTCAGAATGATGTTTGCGTCTTCTGAACGTTAATTTTTTAAAGGTGCCATTGAGTTTGATCTGAACGGTAGGAGGTGTGTACCATTGGAGACTTATTACAAAATACTTGTATTCATCCATATTTTTTCTGCGATATTAGGAATGGGTCCGGGTTTTGTTTTAACTCGAATTGCGAAATCAGCAAAGACGATGACGGAACTGCGCCATGCCTATTCCATTCGACATCGTCTACATAGTTATGTGATGATTGGAGGTACACTTCTCCTCGTGACCGGTTTACTCATGGGATTCATTAATCCAAGCCTTTTTCACAGATTTTGGTATGTGGCAAGTTTGCTTCTTTTTTTAATTGGACTTGCATTTGGACCGTTTGTACTCTCACCACGTTCCAAGCCAATTAAAGCACTGTTAGAAACACACAAAGGTGAAGAGATCCCGGAAGAATATGAACGGTTATCGAAAGAGCTTTTCCATTATGAACAAATAATTAATTTACTTTTTTTGATTATTATTGCTCTAATGGTTTTAAAACCATGAAAAATAATCTTTTAGAGAATTTCCTCGGTTTCTGCCGAATAGTTGATTGAAATTTCATGATCTGTCCTTTAAATCAGGAATGTTTTCCATAATTTCCGCCATTGTAAAGCTTATACAAGTAATATTTGAAGAGGAAACGGGTTCGTTCCCATGAAAAATATTAACGAGTTCGAGCCTCTCATCTATTTGTATATATTGCTCCAGAACACCCGTTTCAGGTTCTACAATCCAGTACTCGGGCACTTGATAATCCGCATACGTTTTCAATTTATCAATCTTATCACGCTTCAAAGTAGATGGTGACAGGATTTCAATAATAAGATCTGGTGCTCCTTCGATCCCCCGATTTGACAGAATCTGCATACGCTCTCGGTGAACGAGCACAATATCTGGCTGGCGAACTTCTGTCTCAGATAAGATAACATCAACAGGGGCGTATAAAATAATGTAATCTTTCTTACAATTCTGGACAATTGTTTCGTACATTTCGGAACTAACCATTTGATGGGTAAGCGTCGGCGCAGGGCTCATAAGCTCCAATTGTCCACCTGCAAGTTCATAGCGGTTCCCATCGTCTATTGAAGCATAATCATCATATGTAAGGCCGCTTTCTCGTATTTTATCTTTATTAGTGCCCTTATCACTCAACGATAACCCTCCATTCATTTTTTCATTTCCTCCAACCAATTGTTTAATTTACCAGCGGTTAAATCCTTTTGCGAAACCTTATTCATGTATTCATAATCTAATCTTTCAGAATGAAGAAAAAGCATTCGTCTCCCCCACTCACAGTCTGAACTAGATTTCCAGTGGACACAGGCTCTCAGCCGATCAAGGATAATATCTTCGATTCCGATGACAAACACTTTCTGTTTATCATTTAACCAAAGTTCTATGACCCTATCTTCATCTGCGTCTTCTAACATATCACTTGGAATTTCTATGCTTACTAACAGCTCCTCATGATACCAATGACGGCCTTCTCGTATAAAGCCTAATTGATTTAATAAATCATCTGCCAATTTACCATTACTGACAACGACATCGATGTCAACCGTTGTATAATCACTCCTTGTATAGATTTCAACAGCCAATCCCCCAACTATAATCGGTCTGACACCATGCTTTTCAAGCAATTCAGTAAGAATCGTGGCAACACCGAGCATTTTTTCAAACGCACTTTTGCCTTTAAGAGAGTTTATTTTTTTCGTTGCTTCCTTAATCGAGTTCATAATACCACACTCGCTTACTTAAATATTTGATTTTTCCTTCTTGTTCAGCTTTCTTCCAGCGTTTTATGCAAAGTTCATCTAAAATTTTTATTTCGTCCGGATGACGTGGCCTCGTTCGAATTGAGCGCTTTTTTGATTTACTTTTTAAAATTGCACGATCTGTTTCATTTTTTTTCCTATCAATCCAATTATTCAAGTCAGAAAAATCTATTTTCTTCACCTCACAAACCACCCCTTATAGCTGAGATGCATGTAACAAAAAAGCACGATCGATATTTGATCATGCTGTTCCTCCAATAACGTATATTTCACTCTAGTATTAATTTCATTATAATAACCCCTCAACACTAAAGCAACGGGATTTGAAACTTATATTTACCTTGAAAATGATAGATCGATTGTAAACGGTATTTTTTCAATGATGGTCGCAGTTGCTTCCTCTTCTAAAATGAGATAATGATTTTCATTTTTATCGTATGCCATTGTTTTGAACACAAACTTTTCCCTATACGTACGTTCAACAGGTTTTGAAGAGCTGCTGTCAGCAATGATGATGTTCTCATTTGAAATACGTTGTCCTTCTTTATCTGTAAAATACAGTTTTAATGAAATTGGAAGACGCTTTTCTTCGACTTTTTCCGTTTGGAAAAACTCCAAAAACATAACTTGGCTCGTGATTTTTCGGATCGGGCTTGACAGCTTGACATCTACTTTTCGTACGTCATGTTTAGAAGTTTTGCTTCGCTCATTTTTAAAAGTGATGACCGGAATCACAATTTCTTGCAGCATAGCACCGCCGTGTACGTAGTTTGCGCCAGCACCTTGGATTGCAAAGCGCCCTGTTCCTCTCGGCACTGACACATAGAGAGGCTTCTCTTGGTCAATAATGCCTTCCATCGGATAAGTTAAAGTTCCGCCAATTTCAGGATCTTTCTCCGATAAAATAAATCGCCGTTTTACGATCAAAGCATCATCATCTTTCTGCGGCATTTTGTCACGCTCTTCTAATCGATCGCGCTCATAGATGAACCCGTGATCCGCTGTAATGATGATGTTAGAAGCACTTACATTATTCACCAATTGATTGACAAGCTGTTGAATATCTTCCATTGCCTCGTCTGCCGCTTCAAAGACGCCTATCTCCGTCGATGCATTGTCTCCTCTCGCATCAATCGCATTGTGATAAATGTAAACAAGCTTCTTTCCAGCCAATAAAGTACGCAAGTCTGATCGATTTTTTGAAATGATCTCTTGATAAGTAATCGCGAACGACTCCTCCACGTACCGTTGCAAAATAGCTGTCCGGTTTGCCGTACTTGATGCCCGTCCATCATTCACATAGACGTCTGTTCCAACATACTGTATCACCCGATGCGGAAGCAGTGCTGCCATGCCAAGCTCAGTATACGACGGAAGTACTCCTTGCATGGCTCCCAACTGTGCGGACGCTCTCCTTTCATTATTCAAACGATCCATTAATTCCTTCGCGATGTCATATCTCATTGCATCAGAAATAATGACGAATACACGCTCTCCCGATTTAACAAACGGAATAACATACGTTTGGTAAAATTGTGCCTGCTGGGTCATTCCTTCAATTGGCCATCTGAAAGACTCAGCTCTTTCTAAACGATTCGTCCATTTAATCGAAAGTTCCTGCATAAACCAGTTAGTATACACATGTTCTACTTTTTCCCGAAGAGCGGATAAGCTGTCTTTTTGATTCATTTTGTCATAGGCTACATAAAACCTTCTGTAAAACAAATCAGCGCGATAATAATCTTCACGATACGCCTTCATCATGTCAAAAACAGACTGTTCAGGGATAAAATGCTCTTTCTCATGCGCAAATTGCAGCAGCCACCTTGCCTGTTCTATGGCTTCATATTCAAATTGAAACTCCGAATACCAATGCAATCGGCGCCGCTGCAGTAATATCTCTTTATATGTATGAAACTGATTCACATCATTCACTAGCTGCTCTAGTAGAAAACGAATGATTTTTTCATCAAACAGACGAAAAGCATCTGCCGACAAAATGGATTCAATCTCCCATTCTTTTATGTACTCTTTGACATGGTACTCTTTTGCAAATTTATCAGATAGCACGTTAAACATATCCCGATCCGAACTGTGGTTCATCCATTGATTCATAAAAACGATCGCATTCATCGGTCGAATTGACACATGTTTTTTCCAAGTATCCGGCCAATGTTCAGTGGACATTTGTTCTGACAGGTATGTAAAGATAAAAAAGGTAAATAAAGCTGATAAACTTTGCTCTTCTGACGTAAAACCATAAAACCGTTCAACAAGCTGCCAAAACGTTTCAACATCTCCATTTTTTTCAATGTTTGCCCAAAGTTCGTTTTTCCCTATTGCCTCTTCTTTTAATAACGTTCGAACAACGTCATCAAGTGTATTCATCGGACTTTTTACAAGTGCTGCAAGAACCGTAACATCGATTGTCTCCGCCTGATCATACACCGCTGGATACGACTGAAACGCTTCTGTTCGCGCTTTACTATTAAAGAATTTTGCATACTTTTGAAACACTGGCCGCAATGCGTCATTTTCAATGCCAAGCTCCCGCATCGTCACTGTCACTTTATCAGTGACAAATTCTGTGCCAAGTTTTAAATTCGAAAATAGCCAATCTTCTCTCGGCGATGGCTTCGGCATATTGGCATAAATAAGGAAATTTGAATCTTGATCAGCCGTCTCAAGTTCATATTTCGTTGCGAATATATTATGATCTGTCAGTTTCCAAATCCGGACATTTTCAAGTTGCAGCGCATCAACTTCATGTAAAAATTCGCCGATTTCGTCATACCAAAATACAATATGGCGACGGCGATTGTTCGTTAATTCTTTCTCGAACATTGTTTGTAACTGCCGTTCGATTTCAGATGCTTTCAAAATAATACCTCCCACATAAGAAAAGCCTGCCTATAGACACTGGCAGACTTTATTTAACATATACACCGGAAAATTAAAGAAGATAAATCATATAGTTTACCATGAAAAGACTGAATGAAAGCTTCTATTGTTTCTTTACTACTAGCTTTACTCCAATCCAGCTCATAATGGGATTTCAAAGCAATTTGTCTTGCCAATTCCCTGATGGTTCTTCCATTTCCTTCTCGAAAAGGGTGAAGAGCGTTCAATTCCGACAAAAAATAAGAAAGCCGGTGAGCAAATTTTTCAACGGGTAAACCCTTCAAAAGATGCTCCTCATTCAATTCGTTAAAGATACGTTCCGCTTCTTCATTGATGAAAGATGGATGTGCAAAGAAAGATGTGCCTTTCGAAATACCTTCTGTACGAAATTCACCAGCAAAAGAATAAATATCTCCAAAAATAATTCGATGGATTTCTTTGAAAGAATGACTTGAAAATTCATTCAAAGGTTCTCTTTCAGACAACTGTGCAAGACGAAGCATGGTATACAGCTTTTCGAGTTCATCTAGCTTAGCTTGATTACGTATATTGAATTTGTTAATTAATATGTCAGTACCTTCATAACAATAGGAAGAGTTACTTTGGTATCTAGACATTGATCATTTTTTTAACTGTTTCACGAAACTGTTTTTCAGACAGTTTACCCGTTACTACATCCTTAATGAGTTGAATATCTTTATCTGAAACAGTAAATCCTTCAGTTTTTAAGGAATGCGCTGCATAGCGAACGGAATCCTCTACGTGGTGCTTTTTTTTTCTATTTGCATTCATCAATGAATCACCTTCCAACATCATAAATTAAATAAATGTGATTCAACGAAACTTATACTAAAATTATACCATAAATAGCAACGCTTCAAACAAAAATGAAGCCGTCTAATTATATCTTCTTTAATACACTCGCCTTCAGTGGCGCTTTTCCTTCTCCTTGCGGCACTTCAACATTTTGAAATTTGGCGTAATTTACTTTTACACCATCATCAAGGTCGACGGCAATTTTTTGATTTGCGATATGCGCAATGACTTGGTCGTATTCACGGCATTCAAGCAACTGCTTTTGCAATTTTTCTTTTCGCTTTTTCGCTTTTGTTTTTTCAGACTGCGGGACATCTGATTCCATCGTCATGTCCATCCGTGCCATTTCAGATTCATATTTCCTCTGCAGCATGTGCAAGTAATCCGTTCGTACCCTTGCGGCAAGCCCAGGCTCGTAGCGATGCATATAAATAAGTGCTTTAAACCCGTTCTGCTTTCCGCTGTCGAATTGCCAATAAATCGGACGCTTCTGATAGATTTTAACATGATCATTGTAAAATTCATTCAAAAAGTATCGGCGAATCCGCTGTCTCGATGTTTCGTTCGCTCTCTTCGTTAAGGCATCCGCAATAAAATCAAGATTTTGCTCCAACGTCTCTTCACTAAACGCTACGCGGACAAATTCAATAAATCGCCCAAGAATATCGTCATCAAAATAATCTTCATCCGTGATTGGAATAATATTATCTTTGTCAGCTGGAAACGTTGTGTAATTTGAATGGTCAAACTCACCGCCGGCGAAAACTAAGCCTTCCTTATCAAGCGAATAACGGCCAAACATACAGCCGACAGCGTAAGAGATAAAAGACTTGATGTCGCGTTCCAATTCCGCTTTTCTAACCGTAACATCTTTATCTTCCACTTCTGGTGTAAGTTCGTCTTGCAAACCGTAAATGTCAATGAAAATGCGGTTCAGCTCTTCTTCGTTTGCTTTTAATGTTTGGAAGCGATCTTCGGCTTCTTGTTCCCATTTTTGGTATGAGGCTTCTAACGTTTTTTCACCGTTTAGGAGTGGATGGCGTTTGAAATCCCAGGAGGTTTCGAAAGAATCCCAGTCGGTTTTTGCAAAATCAACATTCGATTTCACAATATCAATCAAATTATGCTTTAAATCTTTATAAATATACGGTAATGATAAGATATAGTTAACTGTTGAATTTAATGTAGGGTTTAGTGCTTTTAATAAATAGTGTGAAACATTGGAGTTCAAAAATCCCAAAGTATAAAAATCGATTTCATAATTATTATTAAAAATTGTTGGAGAAGCAGAGCTATATAGCGAGCTTTTTGCCTTTATCCTAAAACCAGGAATTCCTGAAGTAATAGAGTTCCAGGTAATCCCTGATTTCCCCCAAAACTCCTTATTTAACAATCCTCCGTGTGATGCATAAAATGCTCTGGCCTCATCTGACCAATCAACAACATAAATATCATTACCATAATATTTCTTATGTTCTCCGCCATTTTGATAACCAACCCATTTATTACACCTATGATTAACCTCCCAAAAATATCTTACAAACTTTTGGTTATTATGCGTCTTATTTCTTCCACCTGAAAAAAAGAAATCTCCAAGTTTTTCAGATTCAAAAACATTCTTGTTTAGTAACCAGTAAATAATTGAACATCCTGGAATTTTTAGTAAATCACATTGTTTAGACACATAACGATTTTTATTAGAAGGACTGTGAATAGCTTCATAGGCAATATCTCTTTTTCCACGGGATGTTCTCTCTTCGGTTAAGCGAATATAAATACCTTTATATTTAGTCTTAAATATATTTTTTCTTAATACAAAGGTTGTCGTATTAACAACTTCTCCTCCCATTTCCTCAAACGCTTTCGAACCCAAGTGAAGCATAGAATAAATTATACTTTTTTCTAAAAGACTGGCTCTTAATTTTTCATATGTAGACAAAAACATCCATGCTTGTTGGTTGATTAAACTGAAGAAACCTGTTTCTCTCAAAAAGTAGTGACAAACTTCCATAAACACGGCAAATAAATCTGATTTTGATACTGGATAATGGTTTCTTATATAATCACTTAGCTTTTTATTCATACCACCGCTGCCCATATACGGCGGATTCGTCACAACCACATTATATTTCCTGCTCATAATCTTTGCCTGCTGAACAAGTGCTGGAAGTTCACTTAATATCGTTTTTTTCTCTTGCTCCACAAATAGATCATTAAAATGCTCTTCTTTAAGAAGTTCTAACCAGTTCTCGAGTTGTTCGTAATCATTCTTTTCCACTTCAAGAATCGAACCATATTCTTTCGCGTCATAGAAAACTTCAAGAAGATATTCAGCTAAATCCGTTAGTTTTTCTTTATCCCCTGAATAATTGCTCATCTGAATGACATTTTGAACCATTTCTTTTGTTAGGTTATTGCTTTGCTGGATGGCGCAAATAGGTAGGTTAATCTGCTCATCTAGGATTCTTCTATTATAGCTACACGCTTTCATCATTAATGCAAAGTAAGCAAGCTGGGCAGCACGATCATCAATATCAAGTCCGTACAAGTTGTTTTCTAAGATAAGCTTTGGAATGTCGCGCTTTGCATAGCCGGCTGATTCATAGATTTCATGAAGAACGTCGAACGCATAGACGAGAATATGCCCCGATCCCATGGCGGGATCTAGCACAGTGATGTCCTCCGGTTTGAGACTTGGATCTTTCAGCTTATCGAGTTCTGCCTGCACTTCCGGTTCTTGTTCAGCTTCTTCCAAATAATATTTCCAGTTCGCCTGCAAGTCTTCATTTGGATGTGATTCCAGCCATAGTCTTCCGAGTGAATTCTCAACCATATATTGGACGATCCACTTTGGCGTGAATAGCTGGGTGGCGGCTGGGATGTTTTCTTTCGTAATTTTTTTATTCTTTCTTAGGCCTGCGAATACTTCATCTTTTTTCTCAGATATGTAATATTGGTACAGCCACCCGATAATCTCAACTTCCTCTGTCCAGTCTGTTTCGTCAATCATTGTCACCATGTCTCTCACAACAGAACCATCGTCAAGCAGGCGATCAGGCAAGAGGATTTCGGTGTAATCATCGATCGTTTCAAATACGACAGGCATGACTTCGCTTAGTTTGTTGCATTGTTTAATAAGGATATATTTGAACAAATCATGCGTATCATTTGCGTCTTGCAGCCTGTAGACGATGTCCAAGTTAAGGTCAAGCTCGCCATCCAACATATCGACCTCTGTTACGGCATCCGGTTCCTTTTTCCCTTCAATAATGGAGGAAAAAATCCTTACTCCTGTCGGCAAATAGTCGTTCACTTCCATGAACCTTAGTGCAATGAAGCGGTTGAACCATGTGTAGGCCACTTCTTCAATGACTTGCTCAAAGCCTTTTTCTTCGATTTGCTTAACGAGCTGTTCCCGCTGCTTAATTTCGTATTTTTTGTAAAATTGCCCGTTGATACGAAAGCCGTCTTGATAGATTTCCGGCTCCTTGATTTCTTCTTTCGTTATACCGAGCTGATACGCTTTTTGTTCGATATCTTCTTTGAGCTTGCGTCTTGCATTCACCGCAAACTGACGTATCGCTTGTTTGTTCATTTTCTTTCCTCCTGTAAAAAAGGGAGAGCAAGCTCCCCCTGTTAAACTAACGTTATCACTGTATCTTCATCTAGTTCTGATTCAAGCTTTACTCGTAGTTCATTAAGGAAATGATCGATATCTTCTCGTGATTCAATCCTCGTTGTCCCACGCATAATTTGAGCTTTACTTAAAGTTTTCGTCCGTTTCATAGGCTTTAGCGGTTTAGATGGTCCAGTAACACCTTTGTCCGGAACAACAGCTTTCTTTTTTTCATGCAAATCAATGAGTTTCCGTTGGATATCTTGGATAAGCCGTACTTTCAACCGATCGCTTTCGACTTCCATTGCAAGCGCTTCGTAAAAGTTATTGACCCGATCAAGCCGATCTTTCAATGACATGAACTGATCAAGGACATGTGCGGTAAAAATCTCTTTCACTTCTGGATGCCGGTTAAGTTCGTCCATGACCGTTTGTTGATCTTCCTCGATTTTTTCTTTTACCGGTTCGCATTCTTCTGAAAGCAAGTCGATAAACCGATCATCGAAAGTCTGGTACAATGCAGGCAATTCTTGAATGTTCGAATAAGGGGTCGCATGTTTCACAATCTTTTCCATCTGACTGACGGTGTCTAGCAATTGTTCATCATGGACATACGTCCGGTTGCTTTCAAAAATCGTTAACTTCTTGACGGCTTTATCGTAAATGTCCCGCTGTGATTTGAAAAAGTCTTTCACTTGCTGGGACTCCGAAGCATAGTCTTTCAAATCGCGACGGTAATCACGCGCTTTTTTGTAAAAAGTGGCTGTATCTTGAATGGAGAGCAACTGTTCAAAGATCTGCTGCCCTTCTTCAAGCACATCTTTCCCAGGGTAGGAATGATGTTTGTAATTTTCAAGAAGTGTCTCGATCTTTTTTTGTTCACGATCTATTAATTCTTTAAATCTCGACATAAGATTGTCTTCATCATGCGGAAGGGCCGTAATGCCAAAAACTTCCCGGCTTAAATCAATAATGTTTTTCATTAAGATTGGGGAAATTCGTTCCCGTTTCTGAACGGTGACACGATCGATGTAATCACGTTTCGTCACATACTGAAATAAATCTTTATCAGTTGGCTGAATGTAAGCACTGTTCATAAGCAGCTTAATTTCTTGCATTTTTAACAATTTAACGATGAGTGCAGTCGTATCAAGTTCATTCCATCCGTATGGCTGCTTTTTAAAATGGGCCGTAATCCCTTTTACCGTCGGGGGCTGATTTCGCTTGCTTAATCGGTCAATGTAGCTGTTTAATTCATTCAACGCAAGCTGGTTTTCACTGCCTTCAAATGATAGCTGGTCGGACGGTTGAGTGATTAATTCCTGAAGCTGCTTCAAATCTGTCGGTTCAGAAATGTAATCGAGCTTATGGTATAAGCTGTGAATCAATGCTTTAAATCCTTCATTGATGCGTTCTAACGGCTTTTTCGCCTTTACATCAAGCTGCCCGCCATTGACATAGATGTCCGCAGCCTGCAATGCTTCTTTTAAATAAGTGGAGACGCGTTCTTTGCGCTCGTCCACTTCCCTTGCTTTTTTCGTCCGGATGTCTTCAATCGTTTGAGACAACGTTGTTCCGCTTTTCCGAAGAAGATAAGCTTGGATTTTTAATACTTCCACCATTTCATCCAAGTATGTCGTTTGGGGAGGCATGTGGACAATGACATTGTTTTCACGCATCGACATTGCCTTTAATTCAGATGAATGGATATCATGTGCCGCTTCATAGTCTGGCGTCACGATACGAAGACCGATATCATAAGCTTGCGAGCCGATCGGGCGGTCATCAATAAGTGCGTTAAACTCAAAGTGATGGTGAGGCGAATGTCGGTATTTTCGTTCAGTATAGATGCCGCCGAATATTTCTTCCCCGATTTTTTGAATGACGTCGGCCGAGTCAATCGGCATGTTCTGAATTTCTCGATTCACGTCTTGTTCATCATTCGTTAAGAAATCATATTCCTCGCCATTTTTTTGAATGAGTGTTTCTTTTAGCAAGCGAGCGAGTGAGGATTCGATTTCCTTTTTCATCTCGAGCTTGTCATCATTCACATGCTTAACCATAAGTGTTGCGATGTTTTCAATTGTTGCAGGCATTTCTTTTAAATATTTAATTAAAAAGAGTAGTTTCAAAATTTCAATGTCATAAGCCGTTAAGCGAGAATTTTGAGACGCGCGAATGATGACCATGTTGATACTCGTATCAAGAAACGCAATCATTGGCCCGTAAAAAGCTGAAAAAGGAATAAGCGAGCCTGTTTTTTCATCCGCATATTGGATAGCCGCTTCGCGAAACGCACTTAAAAGTGAACGTTCTCCTCGTGATTGGTGTTTCGTCGAACTGGAATGGTGGGCAATTTCGGTAATCGCCCGCTGCAATAAATGAAATTGATACGGGATGAATGGATAGACGTCAATAAATTCTTGCTTACTACTATATTTTTTCATTTCCGCCATGTTGTCGGGAAAGGACACCATGTTGTTCAAGCTGGAAATTTCTTTATCGTATAGAAGTGACAGTTCGTCTTTCGCATGCTCATTTTTTAATAAAAGTCGCTTTGTAATGACTTCATCGACAAAAGCGCTTGATAAGCTTAACTTCGTATCAAAACGGCCTTGAATTTTGGAAAAGTCGTTTCCCTTTACTGACATATAAGAATCATAGTCTTCCTGGCTCGTTACAATGACCCATGCTTTTCCTTTACATTTCAAGCCGAGTTCGTGCACGATCGTTTGCAAATTCAACATCAAACGGGAATCTTCACCAATATACTGGCCGATTTCATCAATGAAAAAGAGTACATGGTGGTTGTCGCCTTTTGATTCGATGTAGCCACGCACACGATCGGCAAACCGTTCAATGCTGAGGGTATAGTCTTGTTCCGCCCGTTCAAACCAGTTACGTGCCGCTTCCTCGCTCATTCTCGTCGTTTTGACGAGTGCTTCAATGATCGCATCTTCTTCGTAATAAAAATCTTCGCGAGAATCGACCCATTCTTTGCCGGAAATATCCTTGAATATTTCTTTGAACGCTTCATATTCCCCGTTCTCAACCATTAATCGTTCCATATCCGCAATCCAAGGAATTGCTCCGCAAAACCCTTGCATTTCATTGAACGCTTTGTTCATCACTTTGACGATGGCATTTTTATCATGTTTCGCGTCTGATTCGCTTTTTGCATCAATGTCGAACAAAATAATATCTTTTGAAACTTCTCCCGCTCGTTTCATATCTTCCAAAATCGTATGATCTTGGATTTTATCTTCAAAATAATCGATCGCTCGTTTTCCTTGAATGATGTCGTTTTTTGCTAAATAAGAGAGAATTTTAAGGAAATGCGATTTACCAGAGCCGAAGAATCCTGAGATCCAGACGCCGATGGCATCCGTAGAACCAGTGATTCCTTTTTTATAAGCGGAAAAGAATGATTTCATGTGTCGCTCGATCTCATTTGTTACGACATACTCATCAAGTTCCTGATGAATATCTTCCCCTTCATTCCCTATCTTTACAACACCCGGGATATCCCGATCAATTCGCTTTCTGAACATTTTTCTAATTTGCATGTCCGAACCCTCCTACCTGTAGCCTACTAATGGAAAGGCTCTGTAATAATTGTCGTCTTTTAATTCATTGAAAAGCATAAGCGACTGGCCGTCGTATTGCCCGGGAAAAAACATGACGACAGGCAACCGCCCGACGGCTTTATGGATATTATTCAAAATTGTGTGAGAACGAATAAATGGAAATGCTTTGCCAACCCCTGTAATGAACACGATGTCATTCGGCTGGACACGATCCCCCATATATCGGATGACGAGATCATTGTTTAATGTAAGGCGCAATGTTTTCTGTGTGGCATTTAAGACAAAGGAACTGCCTTTCTTTTTTTCCATTTCAAAGTTTTTTTCCAGGTAACTCTTTTGTTCGAGAATGTCAATGATGATTTCGTATAAATCAAATTCACGTATGTAAAAATCAGCGTCTTCTTTATTAATCCTATCTTTTAAATAGGCGATATGATCTCTAACAATCATCTCGTGTTCCGGATCGTAATCAAAGATGTGATAGCCGACTTCATTGCTCATCCCTTTGCTTTCGCGAAAAGCTGGATCTGTGATTTTTTGATAGATTGCATCCAGTCTTTCATGGATTGTCATCATCTTCGTTCACCTGTCAGAATTTCAACATAGATTTGCTCGCCGTGCATCAGTAAATGTTCTTTTACTTTCATATTTATCATTCCATTCAGCATCTCTCTTGGTTCTTTTTGCGTTTTTAGAAGCCCGGCTTCAAACAAAATGCGGATGTATACTTGCTGAAGCTTGTAAAAGGTGTAATCCTTCCATGAAGCAACCGTTTCACTTTGCTGTCGCTTATTCTCGAAAAAGGTCGAAAAATCTCGGTTTGTCAACTTCATATCCAATACGCTTACTTTTTCACGGAACACTTCGTTCATAAATTCATAGAAAAGGCGGTCGGTCTTTAAGATGGAGTAAAGGACGAGCAGTTTGCTTGTGGCCGTATCTCCATGGGCAATTTGCTGCAATAAAAAGGCATCGAGCAGCTCCAGCCTTCGAAGAATCGTGTTAGCCACTTCTTTTCTCCGGTTCTCTGTTTTCATTTGAAACAGATTTTCTTGAATCACAATTTGCCTTAACTGTGCCTCGTCCAATTCCTGAAGCAGCAATTCCGCCATTTTTTTGGTTTCCAAATAGAAAAATGGCCGGGTCTTGATTGTCGAGCGATACTTCCACTCTTTTTGCAATCGAATCCAGTCCCTTAGGTAGATTTTATTTCTATTTTAGCACATTTTTAGGACATCAGACTCAATGTTTTTGTCTAACTAGACAACTGCTTATCCCAGAATGAAGCCAATCTTTGTATAATAAGGCTGAATATTTTAAAAGGGAGGTAAAAGTAGGAAATTTGATGAGAAAGGAGGTGGCGGGTAAGGGTGGATAGAAAAATGGTGAAAGAAGCACTCGACTGTGTATTCACTGTTGCTGAAGCACGTAGCTTGCTACAAATGAGCAGATCTGCATTTCAGCAGGCAGTGACCAATTGCCGTATCAAACCTCTAAAAGAATTTGGAGAAGGTACTGGCAAAGTCCGACTCTTTTTTAGTCCAGATGTATATGAATACAAAAGAACGTTAGACGCAAAAAGAAAGAAGAACAAACGTTAAATTTCGTTATTTTTCCACACCCCTTAGATCGAGCGGACATATTGTCTCATACAAAGATCATACAAAGAGCGACCTTGTTAGGGGTGTGCTACTTTAAAATTTTAAAAATAACAACCATATTTTCCCCTATGAACTTTTTAGCAGTGTGCTTTCCCCGGCCACTGTTTAATAGATGGAATTTTGTTTTTCTATAAAAAATGCCACTTTATGTATAATGAACCATATAATAGATCGCTAGATGTTGCAGAACCGATCTGTCATACAAAAGCAGGTTCCTAATTAAGGGATCGGCACGGGCGAAAATAATCTTTTGGGCCATTAACTCAAGGGTAGTTTATTTTTATGGTAAAGTGACAGGATTGACAAAAAAGAACTTGCAAGAGCTATGGATTGTCACGGCAGTATCTCGTTTAGCTATCCGGAATGTTACCAATCATTCCTTTAAAACCTCAATATGTAATTTTTAACTCTAATTAAGGCTTTTCGACAATTTCTCGAAATTGAAAAGCTGAATACTTTTCATCTTTTCAATTTGATGTATAATAGAATTAAATGAAGCATATTATTAGAAAAGCCACTCCGATGTTCCAGCATCGAAGTGGCTATACAATAGCAGGTTCCCTTTAAGGGGATCGGCCCTGGGAATAATCCACCTGAGCCGTCATTTACTCAAGGGTGGATTATTTTTTATGGTTAAATGACAGGATTGATATAATAAGCCCAGCGAAAACAAAGATGAGCATCAATGTTTCAAACACTGTCATCAGCACCACCCCCTTTCGTTCTGGGGATGTTGCCGACCACCCTTGAGAAACCTTTATGCTATTGTCTATTTATTATAACATAATACGTACGTATGTTTGTACGTTTTGATGAAACTTTATCTTCTTTTCTAAGAACTTTGTGGGGTACAATTAAATTAAATTTCGTAATGTGTAGCCATTCAATTTAGGGCTTGCTGAATAAAACAAAATCCTTGAATACAATTTTTGTTTTTTGGAATCATAATACTAAAACAAGGAGCTCGAAAAGTATGGATAATAAAAATTTAAAAAGAAATGAACCAACAGTAGCACCTGGCATGAATACTCATGATTCTCTAGAAAAGAAAGCAACTAAAAAAAAATTAAACAAGGCAATTCCACCGAAGTAACTCGCCTTTTTATAGATAGAACACCAGAGGAGTAATTAACCATATTTCCCCTATGAACTTTGCTGTGATACGATAACCAAAACCAAGAATACTTAAACGCATGGGCCATATTTCCCCTATGAACTTTGCTGTGATACGATTGCAGTTAGATTGCACCTTAAACCTTTATTGCCATATTTCCCCTATGAACTTTGCTGTGATACGATCAAGTAAACCGAGCCTATCTAACACGGTTGGCCATATTTCCCCTATGAACTTTGCTGTGATACGATCGTCTTCTCAACGAGGTATCAGCAAAGAACGCCATATTTCCCCTATGAACTTTGCTGTGATACGATAAGGCAGAGGGGTTTTCACTAACGGCATGAGCCATATTTCCCCTATGAACTTTGCTGTGATACGATACACATCCCCAAACCCCTTGAAATCACTGGCTTTTAAGGGGTTTCTAGTTTGAAAAAACACACTTATAACTAAAGTTATTTAATGATTTATGGTTCCTTTAAAAATTTAAACGGCAATAAAAAAGCACTCGCATCAATTTGCAAGCACTTTTTTTAGAAGAAATCTGTTTTATTTGCACCTAATTCTTCTTCTGATGTTCTTACACCAAGAAGAATTTCCATATTTTCAAACTGTTTTTCCGTAATTTTCATGCAACGAATTGCACCGTTTACATTTGGAATATTCTCCCTTAACCTCTTTAGGTGTTTTTGCACAGCATCATTGCCGTTGCAAATACGGCTGTAAACAGAATATTGAAGCATCGTATATCCATCGTTTAAAAGAAATTTCCGAAATCTTGCATATTGCTTACGTTCAATGGAAGTGACCACAGGTAAATCAAAGAATACGATTAATCTCATGAAATTACTCATACACATGCTCATTTAAAGATACTAGTTCTGGCAAAACAAGCAACGATGGATCTGAGCTTCGACAAGCTGATATAAAGCTTTGAACCATTCTGTCTACGCCATTTGTTAAACTTTGTTTTTCATTCTTCCAAATCGCTTCATAGTTTAACAAAGCAAATAGCTTCTCCCGAACTTCCTTTGACCAAACCGATTCTTCATCAACATATAGCGCAACTGTAACATCAACGAAAGGCCTTAGAACTTCCATGAAATCATCGGCTAGATTAAATGCATTCGTCTGGCTGTCATGGAAAATTCCCAATGATGGTGTGAAACCATATCGGACAAGAGAACGAGAAACAAGAGAGCGGATAATACTATATCCATAGTTCAGAGCGATGTTTCTCACATCTTCATCTCGACGATTAAATGCCTCGCCAAATAGTTTTAAAAAATATAATCTCGCTCCATACGCTTCCCGATTTGTACGATCCCCAGACTCAACACTCCGTGATATCGCGTATATTTTCTGTGCTTCATCTGCTTTATGAATAAGTTCCAAACATCGAGCTTGATTTTCCAGCTTTCTAATTACAATTTGCTGCCAAATTCTCTTTTTGAACGGCTTCGATAAAGAAAGCTGCATATCCATAACCGCTTTTAGCCTTGAATGGCGGTGAAACGGCTGCAACAATCCGCTCGGCATTCGCTTTCCGTCACATACTATTACTTTAATATGATACTCGGTGCATTTGCTTAATAAAACATTGGTTATTGTAACTGCCGGTTCTTCTAATGTTAGCGTGCTAATATCCTCAAGCGGAATTCGAATGGTTTCTTCTTGCTGAATTAAAAGCTGCTCATTTTTTGTTGACAATCTGGCGGGATTTCGGATTACGATATGCCTATACGCCATGGCGAGTTTCCTTATTTACCTTTTTAATGTTTCCTAGTGGATCGACTTGGTATTTATCAAATGTTACAAGTCTTTGGACGCCAATACGATCTAATAAACTTCCTTCTTGAGACATTATTGTAATTTGACCGCTTGCAACGTCTACCTTTTTATAATAAAAGAAATTTTCTTGCCACAATATTTCCTCTTTATTTGTAAGTTTTACTTGCTTAGATTGCGGTAATTTTACATGTATTAAGTCGTTAGGATAGAGACTAAATTTAAATTGGTAATCTTCAGTACACTCCAACCAATCATTATAAGGTTTATTTTGTGTTATAAACCGATTTGGCACCCTTCCCTCTTTGACATCAGACACATAAATCGGTATTAAATAATATTTTCCGTTGTCTCTGTGTTGGAACACATCAGTTCTCGCGATGCTTGCATTATCTGCTGCTGTTTTTTCATCTAACGCAACAAAAAGGTTACGCTTGTCTTCAATCTTCACCGAACGAATAATCGGCGCTTTTTCTGGATTTTTAGATGGTTTATAAAGAGGTTCAGCAAAGGCTTTTTTCTTATCTTTGCCATATGCTAGATATCTCTCTTTAATTGCATTATAAGTTCTTGGATCAGATTCTTTTCCGTACATTGGAAAGTCACCATTTTTGTCAAATGTGATTTTATCTAGGCCGGTTTTTGTCACTACAACAGTATACCCTTTATCATTTTCGCCTCTTTGCCTTCGGAAAGTCTTTTCATGAAGCTGGCCTTTTACCCCGCGCTTCGGCATTCGTGACACAAAAATAGGCTTTACTTCATTGATAAATTGTTCATCATACGCATCGCTGGCAAGTGATTCAAGTGCCATTTTTAAGTGAAGAGGGTTTTGCAGCAACCGCGCTTCTAATTCTTTTGAAAATCCTTCCCATGGTTCAGGAAATTGCTCTTTTTCTCTTTTCAGCAATTGTGCGGTGCTTATTTCTTTTCTTTTAAAGAATGCACTCACTTTGTGGTAGTTGTCATGGCTGACAGCGACTATGGCAGCATCCAGTGCATGGTGAAGATCGTTTTCTTCTCTGTTTTTGTTAAATCCCCATCTTTTTCTCATTAATGAGGTGTACGCGCCATTAACGGTGTAAACGTATTGCTTTTTCCCTTTTTCTTCGCGGAATTGAAGATTTTCTTCGATAAAGTTTTTCAAAAATCTTGTGGTGTACCTTGTATCGTTCAGGTTGCGGGCGCGGAAAGCTTCCTCTTGTTCTTCATCAAAAGCTGTTTTCAATAAAAGGCTTTTCTTTTTCCGACCGACTTTTAACGAAGAAACATAAGAAATAAATTTCTCCCATCTTTTTTCGTCATGGCCAAACCATTCAAAAGGTGTTCGGTTTTGCTTATTTTGATTCTCCCTGCCTAGAACAAGTACTTTGTTTTGATTGCTATCATCAAAGCTCCGGCTGTACGGGATAATATGATCTACTTCTGCATAGCCCGGTTCAAACAATCTTTCGATCGTTATGGGTTCCAATGAATAAGCACATTTTCCATTTTGTTCTTCCCAAAGCTTGTATTTGAGGATGTCGTGTCCTCTTGGATCGCTAATGCTAGGATGAAGCTCCTGAATTCGGCTTCTTGCTTTATCGTTCACCAAGCGGTTTGCATTGTATTCTTTTGAAATTTTTGAGCGTTCATTATAAGGCCGTCCCATATCTCGGGCTAGTTCTATATAAAGGCCAGAAGGGCTTCCATATCTTTTAATGATCGCGTTAATTACTTTTCTCGATTGGGAAAGTGAGCGGAGTACAACCGGATTTCGTATTTCATTTCCAGGGATTACCGGAAGTAATTTTGATTTTTCCATATTGTTTCTTTGGTTAATAGTGTAACCGCATAACTCACAGGCTTCTGTATATGAATAGCCGGCTTCCATATGTACAAGCAATTCTTTAAGAGCTTTTAAAGAGAGATGAGAAAATTTCGAAAAGGATAGACCGAGCAATCCTTCAATTAGTGCGTCGCTGTACACCCGGTTTGCCAGATTTTTTAATTTTTTTCCTTTCGAGTCAACGTATTCATTTTTTAAATAATCCTTGATGTCTTGGTCGTCTTTAAATACCGTTAAAGCATAAGCAATCGTATCATAATCAACTGGCCGGTATTCAAGGACTGCCGTTTTGCCTTCCGAACCTTTTATGATACTTTTGATTTTGTATTGTCCTTCAAGTGAGATGAATACAACTTTCTCGTTTTCTTTAACAGACTTGCTTTCATCATAAAAAAGTTCATTGAATCGTGCAGATTCATCAAGTGACAGCGCTTTACGCAAATCAGAATACTTCACTTCTTTTTTATCGAATAAGAGATCAAGGGCAAGTTCTCTCTCAATCTCCGATAATTTTCGTCCCGGTTGATCAATGGATAAAATGCGCAGACGATTCAACTTATCCAAAGCCCTGAACCGTTCAAACTGATAAGAGAATTTCGGCGCTCTTTTTTCACCTTTTATGAGAGAACAGTCACCGACTTTGCTCATGATTGCTTCTTTTGAAGCAAATGGACGCTGCGAACTCCAAATGTTCAAATATTTCTGTTCATTTTCTTTCGTTGCAAAAGGATGGCCAAATTCCCGTTGTTTTTCAAAAATGATTTTTATTTCGTTTTCCAAATCATCGCGCGCGAAGACGTGCGTATATTGACCGCTTCGATTACGCTTTCTTCCATCGAAAAGCTCTGTTTCATAGACTAATAATTGGGCAATCGTTTTATAGTTTTTTTCTTTCATTATTTGCTGGTTTTCTTTAACCGAAGACAACATTAATCCATTTTCCGTTTCTTTCGTTTCACTTTTTCGATTTGATTTAAAGCCTCGGTGCTTGGCGCAATGGATTAAAATTCTTGCAAACTCGCGATCTTCTAATTTTCGCTCTAATGCATTTACCCTAAGAAGCCAAATATCTAAATCGCCGTCCTGCCAATCATATAAAGATTCCGCTTGCACTTTTGTAAGCAAGCCTTGTTTTATTATAAAATGACGGACGCGTGATACGCGGTATTTTCTCCTTCTAAGTCTTCTTCTTACTGATCTTGCTTCTCTTCTTGGTGCAGCTAATGAGGAACCATCTTTAGGATTTTCAGCCACTTCAAACATTCTGACGCCCAGGTTCTCAATGCGTTCTTTATCTAAATTAATAACAGCCCATCCAACAGATGTCACTCCAATATCCAACCCGATATGATACCTCAATCTGAACACACTCCTTCACGGCGCAATGCGATGATAACAAAAAAATGACTAAATTTCTTTAGTCATTTTTTTGAGGGAGACTCCGACTAAACGGAAAGACGATCCCTAACGTCTCGGCTTCATGCCTTACCATATGAACCCTATGAACTTTGCTTTGATACGATTGTGGTTTCCCCAAACCACATTTCCAATATAGCAAATATTACCAACCTTGTAAAGTGTTTTTAAAACTTTTTTCGCATTTAAAAAGACCTACACAACTTTTTTTTAAGCTTTGCGTCTTTCTTGGAGGTTAGAAATGAGAGCAATTTTTTGTATTCATTTTTAGTAAAAATAGGAAATAACATATACACCGGAAAATTAAAGAAGATAAATCAGATAATTTACCATGAAAAGACTGAATGAAAGCTTCTATTGTTTCTTTGCTACTAGCTTTGCTCCAATCTAGCTCATAATCGGATTTCAAAGCAATTTGTCTTGCCAATTCCCTAATGGTTCTCCCATTTCCTTCTCGAAAAGGGCGAAGAGCGTTCAATTCCGATAAAAAATAAGCAAGTCGGTAAGCAAATTTTTCAACGGGTAAACCTTTCAAAGGTTGCTCCTCATTCAATTCGTTAAAGATACGTTTTGTATATTTAATTTACCGCCATTCCTTCTTGAGGAAATAAGCCGGCTTCCTTAAGCGGAAGAAGATCGATATCATCAACTGACATTTCAAGAAAAATGCCCTCCTCGTCTAAAGCAAACACTTCTCCTAGTTGCTTTGCCGATTCTTCAAATCTGCCCAGTAACGAAAGATAGCAAGCTCGATTATATTTAACGTACAAATCGTCACCCTGCAGCTTCAAAGCATCATCCACACATTCCAGTGCCTCGATGGCGCGTTCTTGTAATCGATAGATGATCCCTAGTTCGTTCAAGGCCTCTATATCCTCAGGCAGAAGCTCCAAGGCTTTTTTCATTGCCAGCTCAGCATTCGGATAGTCCTCCATCTCGGCATACACTTTTGCTAAGTGAAAATACCCTCTATCAACACCAGGCTCTATATCCAGGCATTTCACATAGACAGCCTCAGCGTCCTTAAGCTTTCCTTGTAAAAACAAAATTAAGCCAAGCAAATTCATATATTCCGGCTCATCGTATTCCTCAACAAGAGTCTCCATTATATTTTGAGCCTTAAATAAATATTTCATTTGTTTCTTCTCGCTGATTTCCACCCTTTCATTTACATAAAGGCTTGCAAGTTTATAGGCCAAATCCGGATTCCACTGGATTTTGATCGTTTTTTCCAAAACTTTGATCGCATCTTCAGAACTAGACATTTGCAGGTAAAAATCCGATAGCCAGTCGGTAGCAGTACTATTTTCGGGGTCCAGCTTTATTGCCGTTTCATAGAGAGTAACAGCTGTGCCGATATGAAAACTAAGTTTCGTAAACCCTGTGAGCTTTTTAAATAAACCCTTGCCTTCATGATCTTCCCGATCCTCCATCAAATCGGCTACCATTTTTTCATAAGCCGCCGCACTATGCATAAAGACAATGCTTTTTTCCTTTTTTGTCAGCTTTAATTTTTTTAAATCATTTTCGATTTGCGCAAGGGACTTTGTTTTCGAATAAATATCGACAAGTGTTTCATACCATTCCCTATTATGGAAATTTTCCTGAATCGCTTGGAGGCATTCGTTTTTGGCTTTTTTAAGATCGCCTTTTTTTATAAAAAGTTTAACCTGATGATGCCGCAGCTCCGGCAATTCTGGAGAATGCTCCAGTGCCTTTGTTAAATAGGCCTCTTCCTCCTTTATGTTACCGAGCTTTCCATAAATATAAGCCATGGAATCGTATATAAATTCCTTCTCATATTTTTTCTTGTCCAGATCCCTAAACTTTTGCAAAAAATCTTCAAGCATCGATGGTTGATCCATTAATTCAATGATTGCTTCAACAGAAACGCAATAGGGATTGATACGGAATGCTTCCATTAAATAATGAAGCTCTTCTAATTTGTTTTCTTGCAGGCTCGCAATGTTGGCGAGATCCAGCAGCGCCTGTTCATGGCACGGATCAAGCCCAAGCACTTTGTGATAATATCCTTTAGCTTTCTCAACATCTTCAAATTTAGAATAAATGTCACCAAGCCTGTATAGCGGAAGAACGTCTTCTTTCATGGCTAAAGCACGCTTATAATAGCTTCTCGCTTTGGCCAAATATCCGTTATTTTCGTATAAACTGCCAATATAACATAAGAGCAGAAAATCGTCTTCTCTATTCTCACGTTCACATTCAAGAAATTCTATTCCTCTCCTGTAGAAAGGGGTGTCCTCTATAAGGCCTGTGTATAATTCCAGAGCCTCTTCCAAATGAGAGGCAGTCTTCCTTATACCCTGTTCCATATAAGTTAAGGCCTGCTTAAAATAAGTTTCATCTAGTTCCCTTTCCATAGCTGTTTCCCAAATGATCTTTCCGATGTTGATCAAAAATTCGTTATGATCCTTAAATTGATCGTAAATTTTGGTAATGTAAGAGAAAAACTCACTAATTTTTTCTTCTTCTTTCAATAAGAATGCAAGCGAAATAAATGCTTCCGGATCTTCAGGGACCTTTTCAGCAGCTTTTGTGTAATAGATCCTCGCCTTATCATATTCCTTGTTCCTTTCATAAAGCTCGCCTAATTCTTGGAGAAGAAGGGTATCATTATCCGTTTTCATAAGCCCGTTTTTTAGAACTTCTTCTGCCATTTTCATATCTTCATAGGCAAATTCATAGAGATTTGCCAGTTCACGATAAGGGAATGAAACTTTTGGGTCTAAACGAATAGAGACTTTGAATCCTCTTTCCGCCTTATGATGGCGTCCTAGCTGATTATCACAGCGGGCTCTTTCATACCAAACAAGGGCATCGTCTTTTTTCATTTTTAGAGCTGTGGTAAAAAAATTCCTTGCTTCCGCATATTGTTCGTTATCAAATAAGATCATTCCGTGGTTTGTTATTGGAAAAATATCACGGTTATTTATATCAAGCGCAATCTTTGAAAATCTTAAGGCGTCTTTGTATTGGCCATGGTTTGAGGTTGAAATCGCCAAATACGACCAGAGTATATAATCATCCGGTTCATTTTTTATTCCCTTTTTAAATTCATTACACGCAGCAAAATAATCTCCCTTGTTATCATATAATCTGCCTTTAAGATAATGATAAGTAGGATCATCTTTCCTTCCCAGTTTTTCAAGGCATTGGAAAGCATTTTTCTCCTTCTTGACCGTTACATATGCCATGGCAATGATAAGATTCCTATATTGGGAGTCACTTATATGGCGCTCCGTTACTTCTATAAGCTTCTCCAGGAACTCCGTATCCAGGAAATTGGCCAAATATTTGACAGCATATACTGCAACTAGCGGATTTTCCTTATTGTTTTCTAAAAACATAAGATCTTCTTGTTCCAGCGAGTGGTTACATTCCTCTGTAAGCAGCAGCAGCTTTTTGTTCGTTTCATGCTCTACGTTATCCAGAAAATGAAGTTTATCCGCTTCATTAGCAGGGACAATCGCCACAGATAAGGCAAAGTTATTTCCCAGCTCTTTTTCAAAATCTTTATATTCCAGGTGGTGAGGTTCTCTGAAATTCGGATCCTGAATGTGAAACACCTGTAAATTATCGTCATAACCCGTTAAAATTTGAATATGTGAGGATGTTGGATAATCAATGGTAATCATAACGGCGATACTCTGGTCGATTAAACTCTTAAATCTTTCCTCATTTCCATGGAAGAGACGGCAGTAAAATCCATTTTCTTCTAAGTAGTCGATTGCTTTGGATATCTTTGTTCCAGTCACATCAAAGATTGATTCTGCAATTTCATCCTGGCTGATTTCATACGAAAACATGCTTAAGGCCATTTCAATACCCGCAGGAACACAGAAATTATATTTTTGTACAACAGGTTTGTAATTCAATTTTTTGAGGCCTTTATTTTTATTGCCATCAAAATGCTTAAAATGCGTATGCTTGGTGAGATCCGGGTGGGAAGCTAGATGCTGATGAAGCAGGCTTAGTTTTTCTTCCTCATAATAAGCTTCTGCTACGTAATAATCATACAGTTTTTTATTATCGTGATAAGGAGAAATATGATCTAACAGAGCAATTGTCTCCCTCATCTTATGCCACTGCTTTTGGCTGTAATGAAACCTGATTTTCTCCGCCAAAAGCTTTGGATAATGTGGATGCTTCTTTAACCCCTCCTCTAAATAGCTTCCCGCTTTCATCATATCTCCCTGCATGGAGTAATGCTGGACAAGAAAAGTATAAGCAAGTGCCGAATCTTTCTGGTCCTTTTTGCCTTTTTCAAGAAGACGAAGGGCCGTGCTCCATTCACCTTTATTAAGGTAATAGTAAGCCCACCTGGTATTCATACTATTCTCCGATGCTTTTTCACATTTTTTCATATAAAAATAGCCTTCTCGAAAGCGCCGCATGTGAATGAGCGCCACTGCCATATTGAAATACAGCTTCTCGGCTAATTCTGGAGATAAATCCTCTTTTTCCAGATCTTTTAACAATTCCTCTGCTTCGATTAGCTTCTCGTCATCGATTAATTGGTCACAATACCAAATGGTTGCAGATGGAGATTCTCGCCTTCTGTACTTGTAATTGATTAGGATACGCCTCCATTGGTGCATTAAAGCAACATCCATAACCCATAGCAAATCTTTCATATGTTCTTCCGGAAGATTCGCAAGGTTTCTGATTCCCGATAATTTATTTTGTTTTATATAGCTTTGGAACTGCCCCAAAAAGATGCTAATTGAGCCCCGATAATCTTGATCCTCAAGCAAACCTATGAATGTTTTTGTGCTCATTTCACTACTCCTTATTTAAGAAAATAAATAATTTTAATAAAGTCATGCACAACTACACATTTATTGTTGTGAATATTATAATAATTTAAAAAAGTTAACCGAACTTTTTCGTTAAAAGAATTTATTTTCAAGCATAATAAAGCCCGAATTAGCCGCTTTCTGCGCGTTGTACCATTAAGGAAGAAGCTCTAGCCTAAAAGGTTTATAATATACTCGCTTCTTCCATATCGATTATAAACGATACAGTCCTTCGCTGGCTATTTAATATTTAAAAAAGCTGCCAATCTATGTGATTAGCAGCTTTTTTACATTAAATAAACCCGTATCCAATGATAAATACGACAATGATGGAGATTAGAAATTGAATCCACAGACCACCTGTTGGTTGCCTTTTTTTCCCTTTAGTAAGGATAAGTTCCATTGAAGCGATGAGCCAAATGGCTACGAGCATTTTGATGATGGCGATAAGCATGAAGTTTAGTTTAATAACAAGTCCTGCTCCCGTAATAATCGTCAAAATGAAGAAAAGACGCAAAATCATGTGGGTGATTTTCTGTCCTTTTTCGTTCCCAGAACGAAGCAATAAATAGCTAATCAAAAAGAAAAGCAATGTAAGCGCCCATGATGTCACATGGGAATGGTAAAATGCAGCATAAGGCAATCTTCTTCCCCCATTCTATTTCATTTCCGTTTCCATTTTAACAAAGGTTAAGTGGAAAAGCACCTGTTACATTGCTTTTATTAGTCCGCCATCAACTAAAATTGCTTGTCCTGTTACATATGTATTGGCTTCTGAGCAGAGAAACACGAGGATGTTCGCAAATTCTTCAGGTGTCCCGTATCTCCCTAGCGGAATCATGGCCTCAGATTGTGCTCTTACTTCCTCAAGGCTTATTCCTTTTGAATCAGCTGTTTTCTGATTAAGCTCAATGATGCGATCCGTTTCAATTCTTCCGGGGCCTATCGTATTAATTAGAATATTGTCTTTCGCAAGCTCTTGGGAAAGGCTTTTTCCGAGACCCATGATCCCGGTTCTAAACGTATTCGACAGAGTTAAATTTTCAATCGGCTGTTTGAAAGATGACGAAGCGATATTCACAATACGGCCGCCTTTTTGCTTTCGCATATAAGGCAATACTGCTCTCACTGTCCGGACGACGCTTAAAAGGGTTAATTCGAAAGCATTTACCCAATCTTGGTCAGCAAAATCGTCAAAATTCCCAGCCGGTGGACCTCCTGCATTATTCACTAAAATATCAATCGTGCCAAAACGATTGCCCGTTTCGTAAACGAGATCGACGATTTGCTCGTTATCCATGATGTCACAAACTTTGTAAGCAATGTTTGCGCCTGTTTTTTCGCGGATTTCGTCGGCTGTTTTTTGAAGTTCTTCCTCATTTCTGCTAGAAATCATGACATTTGCGCCTTCTTCGGCGAATTTCATCGCGGTTGCTTTTCCAAGGCCTTTGCTCGATGCAAGGACAAGTGCTGTTTTTCCTTTTAAACCGAAATCCATATGTTTCATACCCCCATATTTTTTCTTCACATTCAAAAAGGAAGGGTGGCCCTCCCTATTACAATCCTACTGCAATATATTTTGTTTCTAAATACTCTTCAATTCCTTCGCTTCCGCCCTCGCGTCCAAGCCCGCTCTGTTTCATTCCGCCAAATGGAGACTGCGGCGCTGACGGCACGCCATCATTCCAGCCGACAATCCCATATTGAAGGCTTTCGGCTACTTCAATTCCCTTTTTGTAGTTTTCCGTAAACACGTAAGCAGCGAGCCCGTAATGGGTTTGATTTGCATATTTCACAGCCTCTTCGATCGTTTTCACTTTTTGAATCGGGGCAACAGGGCCAAATGTTTCTTCATTCATAATAATCATGCCTGGTTGGACGCCTGTTAAAATCGTCGGATTGTAGAAATACGTGTCGCCTTCTACTTTTCCTTGCCCACCTAATACACAGTCAGCTCCTTGTTTGATCGCGTTTTGCACATGCCTGTCAATTTTTTCGTAGCCTTTTTTGCTTATAACTGGACCGATGTCAATTCCTTCTTCAAGGCCATTGCCAACTTTCAGCTTGGAAGCTTCAGCAACAAATTTTTCAACAAACTCGTCGTGAATGCCTTCCTGGACGTAAATCCGGTTTCCGCAAATGCAAGTTTGACCGCCATTGCGGAATTTTGATAACAATGCCCCGTTAACCGCTTTGTCGATATCTGCATCATCAAGCACAATGATAGGGGCATGCCCGCCGAGTTCCATCGACATTTTTTTCACTTGATCGGCTCCTTGCTTTAACAGCAACTTCCCGACCTCAGTAGATCCGGTAAATGTGATCTTGCTTACGTGAGGATTCGTGAGCATTTCTTCACCGATTTCCGATGCTTCGCCTGTTACGAGGTTTACGACCCCTTTAGGGATACCCGCTTTTTCACACAGTTCAACGAGCATTATTGCAGTTAATGGCGTTTCATTCGGTGGCTTCACGATGAACGTACAGCCTGAAGCAAGCGCCGGTCCAAGCTTTCTCGTAATCATGGCGGCAGGGAAATTCCACGGTGTAATCGCCCCAACGACGCCGACCGGCTGCTTCGTTACGAGCATACGCTTATTATCAACATGAGAAGGAATTGTCCTTCCATAGACGCGCTTTCCTTCCTCGGCAAACCATTTAATAAAATCTGCCGCGTACTTCACTTCACCGATTGCTTCGCCTAGCGGTTTCCCCATTTCCCGCGTCATCAGTTCCCCCATTTCATCTGCAGATTCAATCATTAAATCATACAGCTTCTCTAAGTACCCGGCCCGCTCATACGCCGTTAACTTCGACCATGTTGGAAATGCATCATAAGCCGCCGCAATGGCTTCTCGCGTTTCTTTTTTTCCTGCATTGGGGACCGTACCGACCAGCTCACCTGTTGCGGGATTTTTCACTTCAACTTTGTCTAAGTTTTCTCCCGTCCACGAACCATTTATGTAGAGTAATTTATCCATGCGTCTTCCTCCTTAAAATTATACTTTTACTCGGTGTCTACCCTATTTGCTAAAGTGCCAATCCCTTCAATTGTAATTTCCACAACATCGCCAGCAGAAAGCACCTTCGGCGGATTAAATCCTGCCCCTACACCAGAAGGTGTTCCTGTAGCGATAATATCTCCCGGCTCCAAGGTCATTCCCTTTGATAACACGGAAATCAGTTCTGGTATGTCGAAGATAAACTGTGAAGTTGAAGCGTTTTGGCGCACCTCCCCGTTTATCTTTGTCACAATTTTTAAGTCGTGCGGATCTGTAATTTGTGACTTATGCACAATAACAGGACCCATTGGGCAAGAACCATCAAGACTTTTTCCGATCAAAAATTGTTTATGGCGCTTTTGCAAATCCCTTGCGGTCACATCATTAATAATGGTATAGCCAAAAACATAGTCCATTGCCTCTTCCCGTTTGATTGCCTTGCCCCGTTTTCCTATAATAACAGCCAGCTCCCCTTCATAATCGAGCTGTTCAGTCACTTCTTTATGAAGGGGGATCCGTTCATTGGGGCCAATAACAGTTGTCGGCGTTTTTGAAAAAACCATCGGCGCTGTCGGGATATCATCTTTGCTGCCCATTTCAATCGCGTGATCAACGTAGTTTTTTCCAACGCAAAAAATATTTTTTGCCGGTCTTGGAATTGGTGCAAGAAGTTTGATTTCTGAAAGAGGAATCCCTTTACCATCCATTGTTTCTTGCAACTCTGTTACTTTTTTAATAAAATCGTCACCTAGGCGAATCGCTTCGAGCATCGTTTTTGGCAAAGAGCCATTTGTAGCGGCATGCAAATCAAAAAATGTTTCTCCAATGATGACTCCAATTGTTGGTTTTCCATTTATTACTGCAGTGGCAAGCTTCATCTGCCTTCCTCCCAAAGATATTGTCCTTTAAACATTCTTTCTTTATTTAAAATTCCCTCTTTATCATTTTAGCCAACAATGTCCCGGAAAGAAAACGATCTACCTTAATTTATTCTTTACATTTTCAAAATCGCTAGCTGTCCTTCTAAAGTTGCTTCTTCAATTGTACGTGGCGCCAAGCAATCCCCTATCGGTTTTACTACAGGCGCTAAATCTTTAATTTCTTCATATAACTCAATGTTAGGAACACGACCAAGAGAAAGCACAATCGAATCCCACTGATCCATTTCTTCTTTTTCATGTGAAAAAAGGTTTCTGATAACAACTTTTCCATTTTTAATTCCGCCAAAATCATGGTGAGTCTTCATTTTAATATTGCATTCGTAAAGTTTTTTCATATATTCATTGGTTCGAATTTTGAACGCATGGGGGAGAGATAGGCATGTTTAATTGGTGAGGGGGAACGATATGGGTTTGACCTGCGTATGTGCTTGAATCACCTGCTGTTACATTAATGAAATGGACACGGATCTTATCAACAAGGGAACTCTACGATTTGCACAGCATCTTTTAATATGGTTCCGTCCATCGTCATGTCGACTGAGCTCATGCGAATGCCAACTGTAAAATCTTCGCCAACCTTTTCAGTGGCAGCTTATGTTTCATTCCCCTTTATCATGAAAGCAACAGGCGGATTTCCTGATGCTATAATTAACGCTACGAAAGTTGTTGAAAAACCTGATTTATTAAGTTGGCATGGCATTACAGGTCCGAACGCGTATATGGGAACACCGGCTGAAGTCATTATTTGGGCTATCATTTTAGGCTTAGTTTGGGGATCCGTTGTCGCAATTAGCCCTTGGCAAAGCAGCCGTTATTTAATGGCAAAAAATGAACATGTAGCCATTCGTTCAGGTGTATGGGCGATGATTTCAATTATCACTATTTATTTATTTTTACATCTTAGTATTACAACCGTTAACAATATTAAACCTGACATAGACCCAACAGAAAAAGTATTTATATGGGCAGCAATGAATATTGTCCCAACATGGCTTGGTGTAATTATAGTTAGCGGAATTATGGCAGCAGCGCTTTCATCCTGTGCAACTTTCTTACAATTAATTGGAAGCAGCATCGCCAGAGATATTCTTGAGCAATCACGCGGTACAAGCTATTCAGATAGGACTTTATTAAATGTAAGCCGGATTTCCATGGTTATCATCAGTATTATTATTCTACTAATCGGCCTATGGCAGCCACCATCTGTTATGTGGATTGGCTATTTCGCGGCAACTTTATTTGCTGCTTCGTGGGGGCCTGTCGCATTTTCCAGCGTATTTTCTAAAAAGGTAACAAAAGAAGGCGCCTTTTGGAGTATTATTATAGGATTTCTCGGGGTTATTTTCGGAGAATTACTTGGAAAATGGGGCGTTGCACTGCCAGTGTATTTAAATCCCGTAATTATCGGAGTTATACTTAGTGGCATTACTCTAATGATTGGTTCCCGTTTTGGAACGATTACAGAAGAGGAACGGGCATATCAAGAACGATTGCATCAGCGCTCAATAGACGAAAATGAAGAGAAAGAAATGGCAATTACTCGCAAATATCCAGCGTATTTAATGATTAGCGGCGTACTCATTATCGTGATCACATTCGTATTCTACTATTGGCCTCTTACATTAGCTGGTTAATATAAGAACTGCTTCCTTAGATATTAAAAGGAGGTAGTTCTTTCTTTTTATTAAACAGCACTTTGTCTTCTGTTTGTCTATTCGGAATCACATAGGGTTTCTTAGGTATATATAAACCTTCTATCCCATTGTATAAACTTCTCAAAAAACTCTTCGAGAAGTTTTATAACGTTTCTTCATACTTCGCATGCAAGTCTTTAAATGCTGCGACAAGGGCATTTGTTGCTTTGCCTTTATAATGTTCTTCGATAAGGCGGACTGGATAATCCACACCATCTTTCAAACTAATTCCACGGAGCAGGCTGCCAATAAAATCCCGGCCATGCTCTGTTGCCAGTGTACAAGATGCTTCGAGGATAACGCCGTATTTCTTGTCAATTTCAGCTGTAATGGTTAGCGTATCAAAGACGCTTTTTGCGGCCATTCCTTGTGGAAGCCTTGCGTGCCCTGCTACAAAATATGTATGAATGATTTCCAAAAAAACCACCGTCCTATGATCAATCTATATAAGATATACCATAGGACGGTTTATGATGCTAGCATTCATTTTATAAAAAAGTTAGATTTACTCGTTTCCTTTCCATGCCGGAAGCATTTTACGGAGTGGTTTGTCTTCACGGTAGCCAAGTACGTAGTCTGCTTGCATGAGCGTGTGAATTTCACGAGTTCCTTCGTAAATCACTGGAGCTTTTGAGTTTCTAAGATGGCGTTCGACTGGATATTCGTTTGAGTATCCGTATGCGCCGTGAATTTGAACGGCATCATTTGCAGACTCGTTCGCAAAGTTACATGCTTGCCATTTTGCAAGTGATGTTTCTCTCGTGTTGCGTTTTCCTGCGTTTTTAAGCTCGCCAGCACGATAGACAAGAAGGCGGCTCATGTGAAGTTTTGCTTCCATGTTTGCGATCATTTGTTTGACAAGTTGATGCTGGCCGATTTCTACACCAAATGTTTTACGCTCTTCACAGTATTTCACACTTTCTTCCAAACAAGCGGAGATGATGCCGCAAGCGCCTGCCGCTACTGTAAAACGTCCATTGTCAAGCGCTGACATGGCAATTTTGAAGCCTTCGCCTTCTTCTCCGAGCAAGTTTTCTTTCGGAACTTTTACGTTATCGAAGAACAATTCTCCGGTGTTTCCTCCGCGAATACCGAGTTTTCCTTTAATGGCTTTAGATGAGAAGCCTTCCCAAGTGCGTTCGACAATGAATGCAGAGATGCCACGGTGTTTTTTACTTTTGTCAGTATAAGCGAACACAAGGAAATGATCAGCGACATCACAGAGAGAAATCCATGTTTTTTGGCCGTTTAATACGTAGTAGTCGCCTTCTTTTGTTGCTGTCGTGTTCATTGCCGCAACGTCAGAACCTGCGTTAGGCTCAGTTAAGCCGAAAGCGCCGAATTTTTCGCCTTTTGCTTGAGGGACAAGGTATTTTTGTTTTTGCTCTTCAGTCCCCCATTGGAGAAGCGTCATGCTGTTAAGTCCAGTATGCACAGAAACAGCAGTACGGTAAGCGGTATCACCACGCTCAAGCTCTTCACAGACAATCGCAAGCGAGTTGTAATCCATGCCAGCTCCACCGTATTCTTCAGGGATGCATACACCCATCAAATCAAGTTCGCCAAGGCGTTTCATAATCCCCATGTCAAAATGGCCTTGTTCGTCCCATTCTTTCATGTATGGGTTGATTTCCTTGTCTACGAAGCTGCGAACCATGTCTCTAAGCATTTCTTGTTCTTTTGAAAGATTAAAATCCATTGCATTCCCTCCAATTTTTTTGTATATGATGAAATACTCTTTAATAGAGTAAATTTCGTAAACTCAAATAACTTTTTCAGCCTTTAATGAATTGATTTCATATTCTTTCAAACCAAGCTCTTTCAACACTTCTTCTGTATGTTCACCAACCATCGGCGGGTGTTTCCTTACCGAAACCGGCGTCCGAGAGTAATGAATCGGGCTGCCAACGAGTGAAACTTTCCCTGCTTCAGGATGGTCAACTTCGACAAGCATATTTCGTGCCTGGATTTGTTCTTCATCAAAAACGGCTTTCATGTCATTGATTGGACCACATGGTACTCCCGCTTGGTTTAGTAACGATTGCCAATGTGAAGCATTTTCTTGTTGAAACGCATCGGAAAGAATCGATGTCAAAACTTTCCTATTTTCCAAACGTTTTTCATTCGTTAGAAAACGCTCATCTGATGGGAGGCTGTCCAATCCCATGGCTGAACACATACGCTTGAACTGGCCGTCATTCCCGACAGCGATGGCCATTTCACGATCTTTTGTCTTAAATGTTTGGTAAGGAACAATATTTGGATGCTCATTCCCCAAACGTTTCGGTACTTTTCCGGAAACAAGGTAATTGCTGGCTGCGTTTACGAGCGCGCTTACTTGTGAATCAAATAAAGCTAAATCGATGCTTTGCCCCAAACCGGACTGATTCCTCTCGTTAAGCGCAGCTAAAATGCCAATCACCGCATTCATCCCAGTCAACACATCAGAAATCGCAACACCTACTTTCATTGGACCTGATTCTTCAGTACCTGTGATGCTCATCAGCCCACTCATCGCTTGAATAACGAAGTCATAGCCAGGCAGATGCTTATAGGGGCCTGTTTTGCCAAATCCGGTGATTCCGCAATAGATCAAGCCAGGATTGATAGATTTTAAGCTATCGTAATCCAATCCCCACTTTTCCATCGTACCATATTTAAAATTATGGATTAATACATCTGACTGCTTCGCTAAATCTTTAATAATTTGACGTCCTTTTTCCGATTTCAAGTTGACTGTAATTGCCCTTTTGTTGCGGTTCGCGCATAAATAGTAGGCACTTACATTGTTTTGGAATGGCGGTCCCCAATGACGTGTATCGTCGCTTCCGCCTGGCGATTCTACCTTAATCACGTCAGCGCCAAGATCGCCTAAGGTCATCGTGCAGTATGGGCCGGCAAGCACCCGGCTTAAATCGAGAACTTTAATTCCAACTAAAGGTCCGCTCATCTTCTCACCTTCTTTCCTTTGTCCAAAACTAAAAACCAGTAAATAGCATGCACTGATGGACAGGATACATGCAATTTACTGGCTTAACAGTTCGAGAAACAATTCGGGCATTGAATTGCCATCAAACTTAGGCAGTTTTTATTAAATGTTATGAAACTTCTCTTTTATTTTAAAAGGATCGGTAGATTATGTCAATGGGTTTTTGCTTCGCCTTCTTGTAATTTGCCCCTGTGCTTGTAGCTTTTTCTTTTTATCAACCATATTCCAAATTTTCTTTTTGAAGTTGAATCGTATCAATTCCCTCTCGAACCGCCAATTTTGTTTATTGAACCGAAATATGTACACTATTTTTTTCAATATTAAAGCGGGACAGGTCGATGATAAACAACCGGAGCTTGAAATCAATCAACTGCGAAACGAATTATTTGAATTACTGATGAAATCCCTCCGAGAAAGCTTACAAATTGCACAAGAAGACACCCGTCTGCTATCTTATAGCCGTATCTTTTTCTTTACCCTGCAAGGCATAGTAGGGACGTATACTTTTTCTAAGGAATCCCCTGAGGAACTTATGGAAAGATTGGGTACAACGTTTGATGAAGCTGTAGAAGTCCTGCTGATTGGCTTTAAGAGTAAATTAGGAAAAAAGGAGAATAGCTAATGAAAGCCACGCAAATTTCGGATCATATTTGGAGTTTAAAAACGTGGATAATGATTCCTATTCATGTGTGGATTGTTATTGACGAGGACGGAGTTACTTTAATCGATGCAGGAATACCGCAAATGGCGAATGGAATTTTGAAATTTATTAAGAGGCTGCAAGCGGGTCCGCTGAAAAGAATTTTACTGACCCACGGACATTCTGACCATGTAGGCTCAATAAAACGGATCTTACAAACTTATCCCGTTCCTGTATATGCTCATCGTATTGAAATTCCCTATATGGAAGGGGATTTGCCATACCCACGCAGAAAGAAGGCTGTGCAATTCGTTACAAAGGGATTGTCGCAAGCTTTACAGCAAAATGAACAAGGAAATTTTCACACGATAGGCGGTCTAAAGCCTTACTTCACTCCGGGCCACTCACCAGGTCATGTAGCTTATTACCATGAAAAAGATCAAGTGCTGCTCGCCGGAGACTTGTTTACCTCGAAGAATGGAAATCTTAAACGTCCTATGCCCATTTTTACTGCGGATATGCAAGAGGCAATACGAAGCAGTAGTATTTTATTAGATTTAAATCCGAAGCGACTAGAAATTTGCCATGGTGATTCTGTATATTCTCCTGCGGATCAACTTGCTTCCTATCAAAATAAATATAAGAACCAGTAGATATTTTTATAGAAAAACCTCAAGTTCTGTTCGTGTACGAAGTGCGAAACTACGGGGGTCTCAACCCCTAATGGATAAACTCCTTGTTTTGCATATTTATTCATTTGCGTTATATTGAATTTATAAGAGTCGGAGATTTGGCAGAAGAATAAATTGGATTGTTATTACTTCTTGGAAAAATTCAATTTGCACATCGTAATCATAAGACATACTAAAATAATAACTCCTACTAGTGTATGCAATAAATATGATTGGATGGAATTAGTGGGTGAATTAATGTTTGCGCTTATCGTTTGAGAGGCGCTGTCATTTTCTATTAAAGCAGAACCGTAGGTTACTGCCTGTTCACCTACCTTGATATTTTTTCGTCCGAATTTTTCATAAAGGAATTGTGCATAACTTTCTTCATATGGGGTGATGCCGACCTCAACTAACTACATCATTAGTAAGTACCGTGTGTGACATTAAAGCCTCTTTTCTTTAACTCTTTCTTACCTTCATCTTCTAAATAGTTGTCAATTTCAGCCTGTTTATCAAGCAATACATTTTCATCTTTCACGGATAAAATCTTGAATTTGAAAATTAGGTTCTTCCTCTGCCGTTGGAAAAATAATTAAACTGCAATAAAGGAATGTCTTTACTTGCATTTACTTTTGAAATCACTTTCATTAATCATAACCCCCTAATATTTCTGATAATGTAAATCTATTTCAAAATGATAATTTGACTAGCTGTCGCCTGAACTGGATATGACTCAGCAACCGAACCGACAAATATAACTTCAACAAGCAGTCCTTTTTGTAATTCCTGCATCAATGCCTTAACCTTTTCGCCATCTTTTAACGAGAAAACTTTCGTATCCTCCGTTACTTTCACGCTTGCTTTATCGTACTCAGTGTCTTTCTCCTTTTCTCCTTCGACTAAAATTTGTTTGCCCTCAACCCCTTTTAATTCTTCTACTTCTTCAATTGTTCCACGGATTGAAACGCCTGTATCTTTCTCGCTTGTATCACTTTTATTGCTACCGCAGCCTGTGACAACGAGCATACTACTTATCAGAAGAAAGAAAACCAATAGCCTTTTCATCCAGATTCTCCTTTAAGCTTGTATTTGATAGTAAGACACACATTCGAACGTAAAAGTTTCACGGTGTGGGATTTTTTTCCGCCAATCAAAAATAGAGGTCTAAAACAAAAATAAGCCGAGAATCTTATAAAATACGTTCTCGATAAACATCGGTTAGAGTACTTAGGTGGTGGAAACGCCATCCACTAGACGACAGAGTCGGTCAAGCAGTTTCACAGTGGAAATATGTATGGATACGGTGGTTTCAGAAGAATAAGGCATTCAAAAATTATTTCCAAGCATCTAATACCTCCAGTTCAAGTTGAAGTACCACTTATGGATCGCTAGATTTGGGTCGCGACAGACCAAATGTTTCCTGCAAAGTCTCGAAATGACCCTCTTCTATCGGGATCCCCTTCTCTTTCCTTAGGTTCTTCGATAGGAGCACACCCTAACTCAAGTGCTTTACTAAACACTTCATCTACATTAGAAACATAAACATGAACTAGTAAATGATTCGTCGGGAATTGTTCCGAAGAATCCCCAACCATAATCACAGTATCGTCAATCTGAATTTCCAGATGCATGATTGTTCCATCAGGCATATCATATCGTCTCAGTTCTTTTGCATTAAACAAATTCACCATCAAGTCAACAAATTTCTGAGCACCGTCTACTACAAAATAAGGAGACAATGAATTATATCCATTTGGTTTAAAAGTGCTTTCCATGTTTATATCCATTCCTTTCGCTTCGCTCAAGGCACAAAACGCTATGAAACAATTGTGCCTCGAG